>CALYZR010000012.1 GCA_945610215.1 uncultured Clostridium sp.
TTTTAATATTACTACTTCTCCGTTTTCACTTTCTTCATCTTCTACTGGTAATAATACTACATATTCTTCTCCATCTAATTCTATTAAATCTAAAAATTCAAATTGTACTTCATTTCCATCCTCATCGTTTAAAATTATAATATTGTCTAATTCTTCGTCTAGTCCTTCCATATTATCATTATCTTCAAAATCCATTATTCTTTTGTCTCCTTTCATTTTTATATTAATTGCTTTGCAATATTAATGTCTTATGCATTTATACCATATTGTGCTACTTTTTTCAATAGTTTATTTAATTTTATTTATATATACTTCCAATATATATACTGCAGATATCGTGTCAACTAATGCCTTTTTCTTTCTCTTATTAATGTCAAGATCATTCATTGTTTTATGTGCTTGGACTGTTGTAAGTCTTTCATCTATTTTATCAATTTTAATTTTGTTATATTTACATTTTAGCTTATGCATGAATTTTTCTGTTTTTTCTACTCTTGGTCCCTTTGTTCCATTCATATTAATTGGCATACCAATCACTATCGTTCCAATATTACTATATTCATTCAAGATTTTATCAAGTTCTGCAAGCAATATCTTATCATTTCCTTTATGTTCTATTGTTTTTAGTCCTTGTGCAGTTATATTTAATTCATCTGTTATTGCTATGCCAGCTCTAGCTTCTCCATAATCAATTCCAAGTATTCGCATATTATTCTTCTAATCCTATATAATTTTTTACCATTCTCTCTAGAAGTTCATCTCTTTCTATTTGTCTAATAAGATTTCTAGCATTCTTATAACTTGTTATATATGTTGGATCACCAGATAGTATGTATCCAACTATTTGGTTCACTGGATTATATCCTTTTTCTGATAATGCCTCATATACTTCTTTTAAAATTTCCTTTGCCTTAATGCTATTATCTCTTTCAACTTCAAAATTCATTGTTTTATCGTCTATCATTTTTACCTCCTATATGCAATTGATATTGCTTTCACTTTTATCTGCATTGTCTAAATATTCTTCCAATTTTTTAGTTACTTCTTCTAGCCCTGTTCCTTTATAATACGTTGCTAATATAAAGTTTGTTCTTGGGTGCATAAATATTTTTTTTTTTGTTTTTTTATTTTTTTCTATTTCTTCTTTTTTTATTGTTATTTTTTCTATTTCTTGTTTTATCGATTTAATAAACTCTTCTACTCCTTCTAAATCTACCCCTGAAAATGCTATTGCAAATTTAGGTCCCATGTATCTTACAAATATATATTGTGCTGATATTGATGATTTAACAATATTACTAACATCTATAATTGTTTTGGTTCCAAAGTCTCTGCCTATTTTTTTATTTATTTCTTCTATATTAGTAATACTAAACATACATATTGTAGACTGTGCATATTTATCAATTGTTCTCTTTCCTTTTCCATATAGATACTCTGCTGAATTTAAACCTGTACTTTTATCTACTCTGTATATATTTTCTATTGTATTCTGATATGATACGGTTTTCAATACTGAAACTATGTTTTCTCTAACAATTCCTAATACATTTGTATCCATATTATCAAATGCATGAGCTTCGCTACTCTCTATTATCCAATATCCTATATATATATTATCTATATACAAAGGGAAAAACATAGCTGATTTTGCTCTGCCCATCTCACTCTTTTGATAAGCAAGTTTTTCTCCTTCTCCATTTATTGTTACATATTTTGGTGTTGCAGTAGAGATACTATCTTTAAACATTTCTTCTGTATGCAAGTTTCTTAAAGTATCCCAATGTCTTTCATCTACATTAGATGCTTTTATTACATATTCTGCTCCGTTAAATACTACTATTGTAGAATATTTTATTTCAAATTTCTCTATTAATATATCGTTAATCACTTGCAATTTATTATCCACAGATGTATCTTTCCCAATTGTATCCATAAATTCCTGTAGTACTTTTAAGTTCTTTACTTTTTCATTTACATTTTGCAAACTTTTAACTTTTTTACTTATGTTTAAATTATATAGTACTAATAATACTATGATTATTATTAATATCAGTATTCCTATTAAGATCAAGTTATCACCCCATAAATTATTGTTGATATTTGTTTTTCATTTTGTCCAATGTACTATTTATATTGCTAGAAAAATTATCTTTATATTGATTTCCTCTTGGCGAATATGTTTGTCTATTAATTAGTGGATAAACCATTCCTGCCAGTTCTTTTAATGCTATTGTTAATGGCTTTGTGTATCCATTTAAAGATATAGAGCAGTTTATTAATGAATCTAAATATTTGATATAGTTTGGAATTTCTAAGGGTATTTCACAATATGTTATTTTTTCTGGGTCAAATAGATTTTTCATGTATGACATTGATGGATCATTATAATTAGATATTCCTTCTATAAGTCTTTTTACTGAAACACTTTTTATTTTTACGCTCTTATTTATTACTATTTTTATCTTTTCTTGTTTTAATATGTTTCTAGATTGTAAATTTCTTAAAAATGCAGTTAATGGTTGCATTGTTAATACATCCATACTTTGTACTAAATATATTTCTTGTGCTCTATCAAAATATTCCATTGGTGTATCAAAATCACAATCTATCAATACTGCTGAAAAATTCTTTAGTAATGTACTCAATATTGTTTCTACATCTGAATAATCATTCTCTTCTTCTGGAAGGCTAGTAAATATTGATAAATTTTTATTTACTCTAACACCTTCTGCCACACCACTTCTCAATTTATATATACTATTTTTAGCAGTATTCATTAATTGTTCTTCATTGTTTGTATATACATAATATGCATTTTTATTCTTAGACATATCTAATATTGCTGTTGATATACCTATGCTAGATAGCATTTCTGCCACATTGTTTACAATAAAAGATGTTCCGTTTTTTGTTGTTCCTACAAATGCAACTATTTTTTTATCTTTTGTTATTAGCGAGTTAAATTCTTCGCTACTTGGTTTATATGCAGTTTTTACTAAATCATCTTGTTTAGCTGTATAATTGCTTTGAGCATATTGATTGCTAGATTTTTCTTCTGTTTCGTTTCCTAAGCTAAATAAATCTAAGCTCTCATCCTCATCTTCATCATTTTCTAATGCAGATAAATCTATTGCTTCTTCTAACGCATCTTGTTCTTGGTTATTCTCATCTTCTTCATCTAATCCAAATAAATCTATTGCTTCTTCTTGCTCATTGCTTGTTTCATCTATTTGTTTTTCTTCATCGTCACCATCTAGATTAAATAAATCTATTAAATCATCATCTTCTTCAGATTTATCATTTTCTTCTAGTAATGGAACTGGTTTCTTTGGAGGTCTTCCTCTGCCCCTTTTAGGTTTATCTTCTTGTTGTTCTTCAGCTGGTACAACTTTCTTAGGTCTACCTCTACCTCTTTTTGGTTTTTCTGCCATTTCGACAGTTGTTTCAGTTGGTTCCTGGATAGAATCAATAATAGAATCAATTTTGTCCTCTATTACTGGTTTTTCAATTTCTTCTGTTGTTTCTATCAGATCTTGTTGTGGTTGTTCTTTTATTAATCTTTTAACACCTGTTTTATTAACACTTTTTGGTATAACAATAGGTTTTGTAATTTTTGTTTTTTCCGATTCTGTACTTATTAGTTTCTCTTGAATCGCATTCCTTGGTTTTTGAACTTGTGTTGTTTTTTTCGCAGAAATACTTTGCCCTCCCACTTTAGGTTGAAAAGCCATTAATTGTTGATATTTAGGTGACCTTTCCTCTAAAACAGCTTTTACTCCCATTGGTAAATACCTTATTATTATTTTTAATTGTATATCATTATATTGTGATACAATATTATTAAAACTATCAACATATTTGTCTTCATTTTTTCCAAGTCTTCTATAGTGTTCCAATATATTTTGAATTTCTACTTCACTAACATTATTTTCGTTTTCTGGTTGGTAATTAACACTATCAGATTCAATTTTATAATATTGCTTTGCATCTTTTTTAGTTCTTGGTTTATTTATTAATCTGCATACTTCGTCTATACTTCTATCTTGACCAATTATTGCATTATAAATTCCTATTCCAAATAATTTTACTAACATTTCATCTGATTTTGTTCTTCTATCTGAACAAATTAATATTATATCTGTATTATTTCCTTCTGTATCTATTGCCTCATCACTTATATTATCTAATTTCTCAAACAAGAACTTATCTATTGTGTCATAATTATTATTTGCAAATGGTTCTAAGTCTTCACTTATAACAACTCTATCATAAGTTTTATCTTTTTGTAATTCTTTTAGAATTGCATTAAAGTAATATACATTTTTATATGATAAAATTTCTTTATAATCTTTTTGATATTTTTTTATTATTGCTTCCGAAATGTCATCATTATTTACTGCGAATAAAACCTTCATGCTTTTAACCTCCAAATTTATCTCTAATTAGTATATTTTTATCTATAATTGCTTTTTAGCTCCATCCTCTTACTACTATTGCAAATATAAGTGGTAATACTTGACAAATTACAAGTATTGTAACCAATGCAATTATTAATCCAAATCCTTTATGTTTCATATCCAATCTTCTTGTACCTAATACATATTGATAAAGTGCCCCTATTGCTATTCCAATAAAGCAAAATGGTATACTATATAGTCTAATTTTATTTAATATTAATGCTGTCATTCCATATTCTTTTGAACCATATTTTCTTGCATATTCATCCATTTCACTGTTTACTTTTTCACTTTGTTCTACAATTTGACTTGCTGTATTTGTTTCTAGCATATTTTTTTCTTCCATTGCAAACACAGCTCCAAATGATAAAAATAATAATATTATTACAAAGCTTGCCACTATTTTTTTCATTATATTTTATTCCTCCTATTTTTTCCTTTTTTACTTATAATATCATACAATATAATTTTAAAAATAGCAAGAAATTTATTCGATTTTAAACAAAAAAACATCTCCACTTGTGGAGATGCTTTTTTATTTATTTTATTCTGCTGATTCTTCACTAGCTTCTTCTGCTTCTGGAGCTTCATAAGCTTCTAAAATAGCTTTTTGAATTTTCTCCCTTGTTTCAGCATTAATTGGATGAGCTATATCTTTAAATTCTCCGTTTGGAGTTTTTCTACTTGGCATAGCTATAAATAATCCATTTTGGCTTTCGATAACTTTAATGTCGTGTATTACGAATTCATTATCGAATGTTACAGAAGCAACAGCTTTCATTCTGTTTTCTGAATTTACTTTTCTTAAACGTACGTCTGTTATTTGCATTTATGTGCACCGCCTTCCAATGTTTATAAAATTTTTTTGTACATATTTTTCTATGTACAATTTATTTATTCGCCAAAAAAATTTTTTTTCCTTCTTTATTTTACAATAATATTTTAATTATTTTAAATTCACATTTTCGATGTTAATTTCATATTGTTATATAAATTGTAATTTGTGTTCATTCGGGTGAATTCAGGACAGTCCCAAAAATCCCCAGGTTTGGTGATTTTAAGGGACAGTCCCTAGAATTCCCCCTCACACAAATTACAATTTTACGCAAAATTATTGAATTTTTTTCAATTTACCTGTATAATCCTTTATTGTAGAAAGGTGTTGTAGCTAAAATGATTAATTATAATAATAATATTGATTCTTTAAAAAAATATAAACATGTTCATATGATTGGAATTGGCGGAATTAGCATGAGTGGTATTGCTGAGATTTTACACAATTTTGGTATGTTTGTTACTGGTTCTGATATTACTAGGACAAAAATAACTGATCGTTTATCTAGTCATGGTATATTTATAACAATCGGGCATGATACAAAATTAGTTTCTCAAGCAGATTTAGTTGTATATTCTGCAGCTGTTAAAAAAGATGATCCAGAACTTTTGGAAGCTAAAAAGAATAATATTGAGATTGTTGAGAGATGTGAATTTGTTGGCTACTTAACAAGGATTTATAAAAACACTATTGGAATATCTGGAACGCATGGTAAAACAACCACTACTTCTATGATTGCTTTATGCTTTATAAATGCAGGTCTTGACCCTACTGTTCAAGTTGGAGCTATTTTAAAGCAAATCAACGGAAATAATAGAGTTGGAAATAGTGATTATTTTGTTCTAGAAGCTTGCGAATATGTTGAAAGCTTTTTAAAATTTAGTCCTAAATCTGCTGTTGTTTTAAATATTGATAATGATCATTTAGACTATTTTAAAAACTTTGAGAATATTGTTAATGCATTTAGAAAATATGTTGCAATTCTTCCATTTGATGGTCTTCTTGTTGCAAATGCAGATGATCCTAATTGTATTGAATTAAGAAAATATACTGATGCTAAGTTCGTTACATATGGAATTAAAAATGATAAAGCAAATTTTGTTGCAAGAAATATCTCTTTTGACAAAAATGGTTTTGCAAAGTTTGACGTGTACTATAATAATAGTTTTTATTCAGAAATCAAATTATCAGTTCCTGGTGTTCACAATGTTTCAAACGCACTTGCTTGTATTGCTCTTTGTTCACAATATGGAATTTCTAAATATAATATAAAAACTTCTTTATTAAACTTTACAGGTGCAAATAGAAGATTTGAGCTTATAGGTTCTTATGAAAACATTAGTATATTTGATGATTATGCACATCATCCTAGTGAAATTCTAGCAACAGCAAGAGCTTTAAAAAACAAAACATATCGCCAATCATGGATAATCTTTCAACCACATACATACAGTAGAACTAAAAGTCTTTTGGATGATTTTGCAAAGGCTCTAACTAATTTTGATAATATCATCGTAACAGATATTTACGCAGCAAGAGAAAATAATGATTACAATATTTCCTCTGAAGATTTAGTCAATAGAATAAAAGAACTTGGAAAGGATGCTATATATATTTCTGATTTTGATGATATTGTTAAATATATTAGAGAGCGTGCCTGTCCAAATGATATTGTTTTAACTGTTGGAGCAGGTACTGTTACAGAAATAGGTAGAAAAATTTTATTAAAATAAGTTTTTAAATAAAATTTTAAGAAACTCGAAGATAAGCACCTTCGAGTTTTTATTTTTATCTTATTATGCATATTCCTATAACTATTAGCCCTATTATAATTCTATAAATTGCAAATATTTTAAAGCTTCCTTTTTTCAAGTATTCTAATAAGAATTTTATTACTAAAATTCCAACACAAAAACTAAATAACACTCCTAATATAAATGCTATTATTCCTGTTAAATTTGCTACTGCAAAATATTCTATGAAATCCCCTATTTTAAATATTGTTGCTGCAAGAACTATTGGCGCAGATAGCATAAATGAATATTTTGCTGTCGCTTCTCTTTTTACTCCCATTATTCTTCCCGCTGTCATTGTTATTCCTGAACGTGATACACCTGGTATAAATGCTAAGCATTGTGATAATCCAATTAAGAATGTTTGTTTTAATGTCATGTCTTTGTAATCTGTTTCTGATTTACAATTTTTATCTACCAAATATAAAATAATTCCCATAACAATCAGTGCTATAGCTATAATTATTGGTTTTGTTAAATAATCTTCTAAATAATGATCTAAAACAAATCCTATTATTCCTCCTGGTAATGTTGCTAAAACTATATACCAAAACATTCTTCCTTCTTGTGTTTTTTCTTTTTTTACTACTTGATTAAATCCACCTTTTATAAGGTTTACCCAATCTTTAAAGAAAAATATTCCTATTGCTAAAAGCGTCCCAAAATGTAAAGCTACATCAAATGAATCTGGTATGTTCCAGTTAAAAATCCATGGTATTAGATTTAAATGGGCAGAACTTGAAATTGGTAAAAGTTCTGTTAATCCTTGTACTATTCCTAAAATAATTGCTTGTAATATTGTCATTTTTATCCTTCTTTCTTTTGTTGTATTCTTAATATATATATTTATATTGTTTTTATTTATTCTTCTTTACATTTAAATATTTTGTTAAATTATATGTGTCATCTAAATACTCAGAAATTTCCTTTTCTTGTTCGCTTTCTGCAATTTCTGGTTTTGTTTCTTCTGTAGGTTTAATTATTAATTGTTTTATTGGTAAGAATATAGGCTCATCAACTGCAATTTTGTAATATTTATAATCCATTTGTATTGCTGTATTTATATTAGTAGCAGCTTTAGTTTTATCGTTTTTTATCATGTATATTTTTGAAAGCTGATAATATGATTTGCTTTCTGTTTCCCCATAAATGCTTTCTAAAAAATACTTTTCTGCTGACTCAATATCTCTATATAGCAAAGATATTTGTCCTAATCTATAAAAAGCATTGTAATATCCTGAATCTATTTCTACAGTCTTTTTGTAGCATTCTTTTGCAAGTGAGAACTCGTTCATTCTGCTGTATGCCACTCCTAAATTATAATATAGCTCTGCATTATCCGGATCATACTTTATTGCTTGGACATATATTGTTATTGCTTGTTTATATTTTTTATCCTCTAAAAGCATATCTGCAAGCATCTTATTAGCCTCTTTCATTTCTGGCTTTTTGCTAACTAATGTTTTTAGCATTTGAATTGATTCTGTTCTTTTACCTAGTTCTTTTAACAAAATAGATATTTTAAAATATGTTACATAGTCATTTGGTTTCAAATCTAAAACTTTTACATATTCATCTATTGCTTTTCTCATTCCACCTTCTTTTTCATATATTTCTGCAAGTATTTTATGAGCTGTATAACTGTTGTCATATTTACTTACTATGTTTATTAAAACTTCTTTTGCTTTTTTGTCATTGTTAAATAACATATATATTTTTGCCAATGCTATTTGTAGCCATTCGCTACAATTTAAATTTTTATATTCAAGTATAATAACTACTAAAGGAATTACTATTGAAAATAAATACATTACAATGATACTTCCAACTCCTGTTAATGCATTAAAAAGAACTCTTATTAAATTCATTAATATACCAATTGCCTGAAATAACAATATAGTCAAATATGTCGTATCATTTTTTTTCATCATTTTAAACAAAAATATATATGCAAAAATTAAAAATGAAAGCAAACTAAATATTATTCTTTCAATCATTAGTTCTAAATCTCCTTAATTTTCAAATTTCTCTTTATAATTATTTATTGCCTTTTGTATAATTTTTTCTGCTTCTTCTCTCCCTAGGACTTTTTCCACTACTGTTTGTTTCTCTTCTAACTGCTTATACACCTCAAAAAAATGCATTATTTCAGAAGAAATATGGTTTGGCAAATCATTTATATCTTTATATACATTTAAAAATGGATCTTTTTTTGCAACTGCAATAATTTTTTCATCATTTTGTTCTGAATCCATCATTGTAATTACACCTATTGGATAACATTCTACCAATGTTAATGGATCTATATTCTCTTGGCATAATACCAAAACGTCTAGTGGATCATTATCATCTGCATATGTTTTTGGTATAAAACCATAATTTGCTGGATAGTGTGTAGCTGTATATAAAACTCTATCTAATCTTAAAAATCCTGTTTCTTTATCTAATTCGTATTTGTTTTTTCCGCCTTTTGTTATTTCAATAACTGATATAAAATCTTGTGGTTTTATCCTCTCTGAATCTATATCATGCCATATATTCATATTTATTGCCTCCTATCTGTTCTATTTTTATCTTTTTATATTCTAATCTATTTTAATAAAAAAGTCTAGTTTGTATATAAATTTGTATATAAATTTTAATAAATTCTTAATAATATAGGTTTAAAATAGATATGTCACACTAAGATATAAAAAAATATTGAAAGAG
>CALYZR010000013.1 GCA_945610215.1 uncultured Clostridium sp.
TTTGGTGATTTTAAAGGACAGTCCCTAGAATTCCCCCTCACACAAATTACAATTTTTTGCTTTTACTATTTTTTCTTTTAATTTAATATGCTATAATATTTATATTAAATTAAGAAGAGGTATGTAATATGTCTAAACAAATTGCAAAAAATCCTGTTGCCAGACATAATTATGAAATTATAGATACTTTAGAAACAGGAATAGTTTTATCTGGTACAGAAATTAAATCTATTAGAAATCGGAAAGGTTAATTTAAAAGATAGTTATGCTAATATAAAAAATGGTGAATTATATATTTACGGATTGCATATAAGTCCTTATGAATTTGGAAATATTTATAATAAAGATCCTTTGAGAGATAGAAAATTATTAGTAAATAAAAGAGAAATAAATAAATTAGTTGGGCTTATTAAGCAAAAAGGTTATTCTCTAGTTCCTATTTCTATGTATTTTAAAGGAAATTTTGTAAAAGTGGAATTAGGTATAGGTAGAGGTAAAAAGCTTTATGATAAAAGGCGTGAAATTGCGAAAAAAGATGCTGAATTAAGAATGAGAAGAGCTAAAGATTAGCTCTTCTTTCCTTTTTAATACAGATTTAATTATGCCTTGTTACTTGAACCAAATACATCTTTTATTTTATGTTCTACAACTTCTGTTATTTTTTCTCTTGCTGGTGTTAAGTATTTTCTAGGATCAAATGCAGATGGATTTTCTACTAATGCTTTTCTAATTTCTCCTGTAAATGCTAATCTTAAATCTGTATCTACATTTATTTTTGATACTCCTGATATGCTAGCCTCATGTAATATTTCATCTGGTACTCCCTTTGCTCCTGGTATATCCCCACCAAATTTATTGCATGTTTCTACTAGTTCTGGTATTACTGTGGAAGCTCCGTGTAATACTATTGGAGTATTTGGTATTTTTTCTTTAACTTGTTTTAATATATCCATTCTTAATTTTGCTTCGCCTTTAAATTTATATGCTCCATGGCTTGTTCCTATTGCTATTGCTAAAGAATCACATCCTGTTCTTTCTACAAATTCTTTTGCTTGGTTTGGATCTGTATATTTAGCATCATCTTCAGAAACATTAACATCATCTTCAACACCTGCTAATTGCCCTAATTCTGCTTCTACTACTACTCCCCTTTCATGCGCATATTCAACGACTTTTTTTGTTAACGCTATATTTTCTTCAAAACTATATTTAGAACCATCTATCATAACAGATGTAAATCCATTATCTATGCACATTTTACAAGTTTCAAAATCTGGTCCATGGTCTAAGTGTATAGCAATTGGAATATTTGTTTCTTCTACGGCTGCTTCTACCATTTTCATTAAGTATTTTATTCTTGCATATTTTATAGCTCCACTTGAAGCTTGAAGAATTACTGGTGAATTTTGCTTTTGTGCAGCATCTATAATTCCTTGTATTATCTCCATATTATTAATATTGAATGCACCAATGGCAAATCCTTCTTTCATTGATTTTTCGAACATATCTTTTGTTGTTACTAATGGCATATCATTACCTCCTAATTTTTATTATATTGTTATTTTATTTCTAAAAATTATTTGTGTCAATAGATTAAAGTAAAAGGTGCCAAAATAATTTTGGCACCTTTTTGGGGAAAATATTACTTAAATTTTGTAGATAGAGTTTTGATTATTCCATAGCTTCCTATCCTAAAGAAATAATCCCGATTTAAAATTCCAACTTCATTAACATTTAGTTCATTTAAAACTTTTTCTGCAAATTTGTTTTTAGTTATATCTTGTCCATGATTTATTAGAATACCTCTTAAATCGTTAAATTGTCTTAATAGTTCAATTAGTTCTTCTGTTTTTGCATGGGCAGAGAACTCATCACAATAAGATACTTCTGCAAACTTTTTGCAAATTAGTCCTCCAACTTTAACCATTTCACCTTCTGCCGCATTTTTAAGTTTTGCCCCTAAAGAACCTTCTGCTGTATATCCAGTAAAGAGTATTAAAGCTTGATTCTTAGAAATAAAATATGGTATATAAACCTGTGCAGGTCCATATGTGCCCATTCCCGATGTAGTAACAATTATTTTGCACTCATCAGTTTCTAACAAATTATTTCTAATTTTACAGTCTGCAAAACATAAGTTTTGAGGCAAAAAATCTTGTTTTCCTTTATCTATTAAAATTCCAGGTTTAAGATATATTGACGTATATGCTTGTGCTAAATGTCCATCTAAAAATATTGGTACATTTATATCTAGCAAATTTTTATCTTGTAATTGCCTTAATTCTAATAGAATTTCCTGTGATCTCCCAAGTGAAAAAGCTGGAAGAATTACAGTTTTTTTGTTTTCAATTGCTTCTAATACTTTCTTAGAAAAGTAACCATAATTAATGTCTTTAACAGAAGTATCTCCATATGTGGATTCTATAACAACAGATAATCTAAGATTTTTAACTTGACTTGGAATTCCATGCAAATTTAAAAATTCGTTTTTGTTGTTATAATCTCCTGTAAATAAAATATTTATTGGTTCTTCTCCTGGATAATTAATTTCAATCAATATCATAGCAGCACCAATAAGATGTCCATTTTCTAAAAATGTAACACTTATATTAGGAGTTAGTTGATTTTTTTGATTGAAATCTACTCCAACAACATTGTTTAATGTTGTTTCTACATCATTAGCACTATATAGTGTTTTTTGATGTTTTCTTTTAAATACGTCGGCAAGTACTTTTTGGCTATCATTTAATGCTAAAGGAAGTAAAACTTTAGTTTTTGATGAACAGTAAACCTTTCCTGAATAACCTCTTTTATATAAAAAAGGTATTCTTCCAGTATGATCTACATGATTATGAGTTACAAGTACAAATGATATTTCATTGCAATCAAAAGGTAACTCCTCATTTAAAGCATCATAATCTTTTTCTTGAAAAAGTCCACAATCTACTACAAATTTTACAGTTTCCCGATTTGGAAGTTTTAGGACGCATAAAAAACAGCTTCCCGTAACCTCTGGATGACAAGCCATTATGTCTAAATACATTCTAGCTTTGTTTCCCATAAATAATTCCTCCATTTAAAAAATTTTTTTAATGGGTAAAACTACTGACATATGCATTATACAATATTTTTTTATCCTTTTCAACATTTATGTATACTTTCTTTGTTTGAATATATTTTTGTTTTTTAATAATTCTATGCTAATGCTCTTATAAAATAGCAATTGATTGTTATTTTAAATACCTATAATTAACAAATTTTATCTTTTTATCATACTATATATGAAGATTATATAGGAGGTTTTTTATGAATAATTATGAAATTATGATGAACGGTAATGTTAAAATTGGTGAATATGCGCCTGAATTTGAAGCTCAAACTACAATGGGAACTATAAAACTTTCTGATTACAAAGGAAAATGGGTAGTATTATTTTCCCATCCTGGAGATTTTACTGGGGTTTGCACAACAGAATTTATTGCTTTTTCTAAAATGAATACATATTTTAATAAATTAAATACTTGTTTAATTGGACTTAGTATAGATAGTAATGCTTCTCATTTAGCCTGGTTATATGATATCTGTTTGCGAACTGGAATCAGAGTTCCTTTTCCCGTAATAGCTGACAGAAGTGGAGAAATTGCAAGAAGATATGGAATGGTTGCAAATGAAATAAGTAATGCAGAAGCTGTAAGGAATGTATTTATTATTGACGATAAAGGAATTATACGAGTAATTTTAGTCTATCCATTAAATGTTGGAAGATGCATTCCTGAAATTTTAAGAATAATAGAAGCATTGCAAACCGCAGACTGTAATAAAGCTTCTACTCCTGCTAATTGGCTTCCTGGTGATCCAGTAATTGTGCCCGCGCCAAAAACTTGTGATGAATTAATTACAAGAGTAAAAGAAATAGAAGAAAATAAAAATGGTATAAGTTGGTATTTAAGTTTTAAAAAGCCTACTACTGATTGCAATAACAAAATTATTTCATCTGAGAATATTAAAAAATTAGATTGTAAAAATTTAGAAAAAAAATAATTTTTATTTAAATAAATATATTAATTTTTTTTGGAAATAATATTAATATCTTGATTTAAGGAGGATTATTTTTATGGAAAAGAAACAGTTAATTAATTGTACGGTTTGCAGTTGTGCTTTTAATAATGAAAAAACTCAAAAATGTGAATTAGAGGATATAATTGTAAGACCTTGCAAAAATTGTAATAATGGAAATCCAGAAGATGAATCTATGTGTGGAAGTTACCGTTGTAATCAAGAATAATTAATAAAGATGAACTTAAATGATGTAAGATACTACTTCATTTAAGCTCTTCTTTATTGCATAAAAACTCTTTATTTATTGTGCTTCTTGGTATGGGTCAAACCATGCCCAATTTTCTTTTACAGTAAATGGATCTTGTTCTATTCCCGTACCAGATAATATTGTATTATTTTTTAAATAAATTACTGCTCTTACTTTTTGGTTATAATATCCTGTTCTAGAAATAATTTCATTACCTTTATTAGGTATTAATACCCAAAAGTCATTACTTACTCCTCCTGGAGTTCCAGTCATAGTAAATTGTTCTGTATCTGTCCCTAAAAAACTCTCTTCTTTAAATGTTATTGAATTTGTATCATTATATGTTCCTTGTGTTAGCCTAATATTATAAATTGTACTTAATGAGCCATTAGCTTTTAAGTAATCACTTACTGTTGGCAGAGCTACTTTGCTTTTAAAATCAACAGATGTTCCTCCTGATATTTTAGCATCATTTGTTCTTTCTTCATTTATTAAATCTGCTATTGTAAATTTTTCTTCTCTTGACATAACTCCTGCATAAAAAGTCGCATTATCTACATGAGAGTTTTCGCTTGTCATATCAATTGATATGTGATTTTTATCACCTGAATCATATATTCTATTATTAGGAATCCAGTCTTTTGCCCACGATTTATAAAAAGATGTTCTAAATAATTTCGAATACCATGCTTCATATCCATAAGATTTATCAGACAAAGGTGCTATTAATTTTATTGTATCATTATCTGCAACATTTAAAATTCTAAATGTTGTATCTGAAAAACTAACATAATTATCTACCAAATCTCCACTATAATAGTACTTACTGCAATATGGCAAGGTTGAATCATATCCTGTTGAAGCATCATCTTTGTATAGTCCTGAACCTATTTCTAATGTACTAGAACCAGTTCCTACTATATCCTGTCTTGCTAATACATACTTACCAGCAAGAGGCCATCTTACTAATATTTCTCTATTTAATGTTTGTTCATTTCCAACTTCATCATTTACTTTATAAGTAACATTATATCTACCTGCATTTGTAAAATAATCTGTTGTTGTTATTTCTTGCTCGCCTCTATAACATTTTATTCCTTCACCTGATATGCCACTTTGCACATCTGTTGCACTTATATTTTTTAATACACTTGTTTTTTCTCCCAAATATACTACTAGTGTTTTTACTTCTTTTGTAGTTTCATCTGTATTATATTCTATATCTTTTTCTACATTAAATTCTGGAACAGTTTTATCTATTCTCGTTATATTAACTTCTACTGGTCCAAGTATGCCCCCTATATTATCTTTTGCATATATAATAATGTTTGATGTGTTTTCTGTATACACTTTTGATGCATTATCTGTCCAAGTTGCACCATTATCAAAAGAATATTCCACAAGCTGAGTTCCTTCTGTTGTTGGAACAATTGTAAGTGTAACATCGTCTTTCGTCCAATTTGTAGGATTTCCTTTAACATCTATTGCGCCATTAGTAATTGTTACATTAAATGTACTGCTATATTCATAAGGATAGGTTGCTGATATTGTTACGGGAAATGTTTCTTTGTCTGGAACATTTGTAGTATCCGTTCTATTAAATTTTAAATTTAATGTTTGTGAATTTCTTGCTCCACCTTTTAGTACTAATGGAACATTATTATCAGATGCTAAATTTATTTCATCAATTGTAAAAGTATAATTAGAACTTTCTATTGAAATTGTGTAATCTATATCTTCTATAGTATAGTTGTTGCCTATATAATTGTGTACTGTTAAATGCATGTTAGCTGTATTGTTATTATATGGTATACTTATGTCTTGTCCTGTGTGCTCGCAATATAATGGAGTTGCTGTGATTGCTAACTCAATTTCGCTTTGTCCTTTGTATTTTGCTTTTGAAATTTGTAAAAACCATATTATACTTATTAATGAAATTAATATAATTAAGAAAAATATATAATTTTTTCTTCTAGTTTTCATAAAAAGTAATTCCAACCTTTCTTTTAGTCTAATTGCTCTAATTCTACTGAAATTTTAATATTATCTGTTAGATTTTGATATGATATGTTTTTTTCTCCATTTTTCCATTTTATGTATAGTTTGTACTCATGTACTTCATTTTCTGTTGCAACATTTATCCATTCTGATTTTCCTTCTGTTAATGTTACTTCTGATTCTGTTCCACCTATAATCCTATACAATTTATATTCTAATGGTAAGTTTGCATTTTCTGGTATAGTTATATTTACTAAGTATTTGAGCAAAACTTCATTGTTTATTGATTCATTGCTTCTGTTCTCTTCAAAGTTTGAAACTTGAAAATATATATTTTTTGAAGTTTCTGGCACAAATCCGTTCTATCTTATTTTGCTCGCTTTCTAATTTTAGTACGTACTTAGCGACTCTTGCTACATCACTAGAAGCAAATGTTCCTTTATATTTTCCAAAAGAAAGGCATGTAAAAAATGAAGTTGCAATAGCAAGTGAACTAACACACGCACTAATTCTAGCATATACTGGATTATATACTACTAATTCATCTTTGCAATGTTTGCCTTTTTTGTTGCCAAAGATTGTAATTTTGTTTTTTGAATGTCTTCCCTTCTTCATTTTTTCACCACCTTTTGATAATTTCTATTCTTTATTTGTTATTGTTCCTTTTATTATTAAATATAAAATTGCCATAAATATTGATATTCCGATTGGAGAAGATAATACTGTAACTATTTTTCCAAAGCCTCTTATTTTATATACCAATTTTCCCTGTATTTGAGAAGCTTCAATTGGTTCATCTTCTGTATTATTGTTGTCTCCTTTTGTGTATATCAACTCATTTTCTATTCTTGTAATTCTATGTGTTATTATAGAATTTTTATTCGATTTATATGTTACAATTTCTTTTTCCTTATAGTTGTTTTCTTGTTTTATAATTATTAAGTCATCTACATTTATTGTAGGTTTCATGCTGCCAGATACTATTATAAAAGCTGAATAACCAAATACCTTTACTGTATCTTGTTTTAGTATTTCTCTATTATACAAAATATATAAATTAAAAATTATTATTAAAATAGTTATAATTATTAGTATTGAATTCAATACTTTTTTGACTATTTCCATAAACTCTCACCTTCAAGTTTTGAATATATGTCAATATATACTGTGTATGTAGCTAGTCCTTCTTTTGCTATTTGAGTATCATTATCAGAATCTTCCCATTTCCATTCTAATGCATAAATAGTTTTTGAATCTTTTAATCCATAAATATTATCAAGTTTCATTTTGTCTATTGAAACCCAGTTGTTTTCATCACCTATAATATATGTGTTGTTCATTTTTAATCTGTATTTGATATTAATATTTTTGTCATTTTTATCTTCCATGCTAAATTTATAATGTATGTCTTGGCTTGAATTATTAGATATTATAAAGCTATATGTTCCAAATTCTCCTGGCCAAATTATTTTTTCTCCATTCTTGTTTAAATTTTGAAATAAATTAATGTTTTCATTTTTATACCAGTTTTTATCTTTACTAGAAATTTCTATAACTTTCGTTTCGTACGGATTGTATATAGCCATATCAAAAACGTTTAATATGTATGTTACTATTAAAGCAAGTATTATAAATATTAATATAATAGCATAAAGCAAAATTCTCCATCTTCTAGCATATTTATTGTTCATTGTCTCAATAGTTATTTCTTTTTTATTATTTCTTGCTTTTGCATATTTTTTTACTTTTTCCTTTTCCTTTGTAATCATATTTATCTCCTTCACAAAACATCTCTTACATAAAAAATGTTTTCAACATCTCTTATGTAAAAAATTTATTGTCTTAGGCAGGATTTGCTCCTGCCTAGAATTTATTTATTAATCTATTTGTGTAACATCGCATTTTACTTGTAATTGAACTGTTGCTGTTCCTGCATTTCCTAATGTTGTATCTGTTACATCTGTTTGAGTTGTTCCATCTCCTTCAAAAGCCCAAGCCCATGTTAAGCTTATGTCTTTTGATAAATTTTGTTTAACTGATTCTGCATTCCCTACGGCTGTAGCTAAAGCTGTTAAGTCTCCTTCTACTGTTATTGCTTGTTCTCCGCTATGTACTGTAACAGATGTTCCTGTTGGTATTACACTTGAATAGTATTTTCCATTGTACCCATAAACAATTGGAATATCATTATCGTTTGTTTCTGTTAATGTAAATCCTGCACTTATAGCTACTTCGCTTTTATTGGTTAATTTAACTGTTAAAGAGCCGTCTGTTCCTGGAGCTATTAATTTCTTGCTATCATTTTTTAAATTGCTAAGTATTCCAGTGTCATTTGCTGTATCAAATAAATTAATTGTTTGAGTATTATTATCTATTCCAGATAATTCATATTCAAATTTTGCAACTCTTGCACTGTCTGTTGCTGTTACGCTTTCTACATATTTTGCTAAAGTTCCAGCAATAATGCTCATTGTTATTGCAACTAGTAATATTATTAATAATCCTAATCTTAATGTTTTATTATTCATTTGTACATTCACCCCCTCTTTTGTGCTATGTTATTTTAAATTTGCATTTAAGCAAACACTAAAAACTTAATTATTATTTCTTTTTTAGCTCTTCTATTTCTTTTTCTAGTTGTTCTTGTCTTTGTTTTTGAATTCTATTATCTTTTTTTCTTTGAGCTATATCAAATATCATAAATATTATAAAAGGTATCGAAATAAATACTATTGTGCCTACTGTGGTTTGTAAAAACATTGCAAAATTTCCTAGTTTAGGAATTTTATATTTAAACACACCTTCAACAGCTTCTAATTTTATTGGGTACCTATCCTCTGTATTGTTATTGTCTCCTTTTGTAACTAAAACAGTTCCTTCTTCGTCATTTTTTATTTCAATTATTCTATGTGTTATAACAGATTTTCCACTTCTAAAAGCAATTATATCTCCGCTTTTTAATTCTTCTTTTTTACATTCTTTTATAATTGCAATATCTCCTGTCATTATTGTTGGTTCCATTGAACCTGATAGCACTATAAAAGGCTTATATCCCAGAAAATCTGGCACTTTATCTGGGTTGACATATGATTTTATAATTAAAGTTAAATTTACAATTAAAATTGGTATAAATATTATGCAAATTATTATACCTATAATTGTTCCAAGCTTTTTCATAGTAAATTTCCCCTTTGCACATTTTTAGACATTTTTCAGCATTCTATTATTATTTTAGCACGCAATATCTTATTTTTTCAATTATATTTTCATTTTTTTCAAGTAACTGTAACATATAT
>CALYZR010000014.1 GCA_945610215.1 uncultured Clostridium sp.
ATAAAATTAAATAATAATAGTCTTCGGTCTTGACATGAATGTATACACTCATGTGCTATTGTTTGTATTCTTGCATAGTTATTTTTCATATCTGCTATGCTTATTTTATTTGTAACAGCTATATATAGACTTGTTCCAGTATCTTTTGCCTCTTCTATTTTTACTGTTTTATTTCCTAACATTTCTAACATTGCTTTTGCTATTTCAACATTCTCTGGAAATTTATTTGTAATTTTTTCTAATTCTTTGTTCTCTTGTTTTTCTTTCATTTTTTTAATGTTTATTTTAAATAAAAATTTTAAAAAAAGAATTGTTAAAAGTATCAAAATAACATAGTAAATTATTTCCATATTTATACCTCTTTGAAATTATTTTAACAATTCTTATTATATTTAATTATACATATTCTGTCAATATTTTTGCTTTTAATCCTGTATAAATGCTTGTTTTCAAGCTTTTTTAATTTATATTCTTTATTTTAAAATACATTTTGATTATATTTTTTATAAATTTGTAAATACTGATTTTGAGGTGATTTTATGGAAAAAAACTTAGATATTTTAAAAGAAATATGCAAAGGTGTAAAAATGGGAATGGATGCTGTTTCCTATGTTTCTGATAAAGTTCAAGAACCTAATTTAAAAGATGCTTTAACACACGAATATAGTATGTATAATAATATACTTACTAAAGTAAATAATGCTTTTAAAAATTATAATGAAGTTCCTAATGATTATAAATTAACAAATAAAGCTATGCTTTGGTATGGTATCCAAATAAATACTTTAAAAGATACCAGTAATTCTAAAATAGCAGAGCTTCTTATACAAGGAACCAATATGGGCATTATCGAAGGCAGAAAGTTATTAAATCATAATAAGGATTTAGATAAAGAAACTGATAACCTTTTAAATGATTTTGTTAAATTTCAAGAAGAAAGTGTTGAAAAGTTAAAAAATTTTCTTTGATTTTTTGATCATTTTTTTATATGCATATTTAATAAAAAAGGCCAAATATACAATTCCTATTATCCAACCACCTATTACATCTGTTGCATAGTGGGCTCCTAGATATATTCTACTTATACCTATTAATAGTATTAAAACAGATAACATTACTATTAATGGGTATTTTATTTTTTTGTTTTTTATATTCTTATAAACTAAATATATTAAGAATCCATAAAATCCTGTTGCTACCATGCTATGTCCACTTGGGAAACTATAGCCTTTTTCTTCTACTATTCTTAAAACTTCTGGTCTTGGTCTTGCAATAATAAATTTTAGTATTCTATTTAAGATAAATACTAAAATTAAATTTATTGCAATAGATTTTGAATTTATTTTATTTTTTAATAATAATATAAATCCTATTGTTAATATTATTAATGTTATTGCTGATCCTAAATGTGACATAAAAAGCATAAAATTAGTCATTCCATTGCTCATTAATTTAATAATTAATTCATATGTTTTTTCATCTATAAAGTTAATCATGTTCATGTATATTTTTCTCCTATTTTACTAGTTATGTATTGTGCATTTTTGTAATGGCACATTTTTTGGTGATCCATAAGAAGACTTTGTTTTCCATAAATTATCTTTATTTATGTATTCTCCTCTTGCATATACTCTTTTGGTTTTTGGGCACTTATCTGTTGCTAATAATCCACTACTTATGCATACTTTTGCTGTTGAGTGATATGGGCATGTTTGTATAGGTTCTGTACCTTTTACAAAATATTCTTTTCTAGTTGTTTTATATTTTCTACATGTAGATGTTGCTAAAAATCCTGATTTTTCACATATTTCTACTTCGACTACATTTTCTGGTTTTGTTTGTTCAAATGTTTTTGCATCTAATCCTTCGTGAACACTTCTCATTACTGATGTCCATATTTGTCCTGCTGGATTAAGTGACCATCCTGTTATTGTACAACTATCATCATATCCATACCAAACAGTTGCCGTATAATATGGTGTAAATGCACAAAACCATCTGTCATAATCGTTATTAGTTGTTCCTGTTTTTGCAGCTACGCTCATTCCTTCAACCTTGCATGTTGTTGCTGTACCACTTTTTACTGGTTCTGTTAATATTTCTTTTACTACATATGCTGCTTCTTCTGACATTACTCTTTTTTGTTTTTGATCTGGTCTTAATACTATATTTCCACTTTCGTCTACTACTTTACTATAAAATGTTGGCTGTTGATATATTCCTCCATTTGCAATAGTAGCATATGCTCCAGCCATTTCCAATGGTGAAACTCCCCATGTTAATCCTCCTAATGCCAATGATAATCCATTATCTTTTTCTTCATCGATTGTTGTTATTCCTAAGTCTTTTAGGAATTTAATTGACTCTGTTGGAGTTAATAAACACATTGTTTTTACCATAGGTATATTTTGTGAATTTGCAATTGCTTTTCTTGTTGTAATTAGTCCCATATATTTATATCCTAAATTTTTAGGCTCAAATTTTCCATTATCAAAGCTTGTTGGATTATCATCAAAAACTGTCGCTGCAGTAATTATTCCTTTATCTATTGCAGGTGCTAATGCTGCTATTGGTTTCATTGCTGAACCGGTTTGTCTTACCGCATCTGTTGCTCTATTGAATCCAAATGCTGTATTTTTTTCTCCTATTCCTCCTGCTATTCCAAGTACATATCCTGTTGTGTGATCTAGTAATACCATGGCTGCTTGTGATTGTTGAATGTTTCCTTTTTTGTCTATTGCGGTTTGTTTATATTTCTCCTTACTAACCTCTTCATCAATTATAGCTTGCACTCTTGGATTTAAAGTTGTATATATTGTAAACCCACCACTAGATAAATACAATTTTGCTTGTTCATATGTCCAATCATGTTCTTTTTGTAATTGTGCTACAATTTGATTAATTGCTGCATCTGTATGATAAGAAAATACAGTTTGAGGAAACGCCCCTTGGTTAAAGTTTAGTCCTTCTTCGACTTCTTTTAATGCCTGCAAGTATTCTTCCTCAGTTTTTATTTTACCTAATTCATTCATTTTATTTAAGACTACTTTTGTTCTTTTTTTTATTAATTCTAATGTTTCTTCTTTATTTTCTCCAAATGGATTATATGAGTTTGGTGAGTGGTTTATTCCTGCTAAAAATGCGCATTCAGCTAAATCAAGGTCTTTTGCACTTTTATTAAAATAATAGTTTGAGCCTTTTTCTACACCATAAACGGTATCTCCTAAAAATATTAAATTTAAGTATAATTCTAATATTTGTTCTTTTGACATTTCTTGTTCAACATAATATGCTCTTGCCATTTCTTTTGCTTTTCTTTGCCAAGTATCTTCTTTTTCTTGTGTTAGATTTTTTACCATTTGTTGTGTTATTGTACTTCCTCCAAATGGAGATTTTCCTCTATTTGCTATATATGTATATGCAGCTTTCAAAGTTCTTTTTATATCTATGCCATTATGTTCATAAAATCTTTCATCTTCTATTGCTACAAATGCAGTTGGTAGATATTCTGGCATTTCTTTTATACTTATGCTCTCTCTATTTTCGTTACCATTTAAAATTCCAATAGTATTATTCTCCATATCTTTTATTACTGAATTTTCATATTTTATTGTTAAATCATTTTTGCTTAGTCGTGCATCTTTCACGATTCCATATACTTTATATGCAGCATACCCTCCTAGCAAAAGCATAACAATTAAAAGCAATAAAAATATAATTAATATTGCTTTTAGTATACCTATTATTATTGGATGTTTATTTTTCTTTTTTATAATCTTATATGTTTCAACATTTGTTTTTTCCTTTTCTTGAGGCATTTTAATAATGTCCTTTCTTTTGATTAGAGTTAATT
Source organism: uncultured Clostridium sp. (assembly GCA_945610215.1). Classification (GTDB taxonomy): domain Bacteria; phylum Bacillota; class Clostridia; order TANB77; family CAG-508; genus CAG-452. The sequence goes on from CALYZR010000014.1 coordinate 3,854, forward strand.
TTATTTCAATTCTGCTATTGCAGTTTTAAAGTTTTCTGCTGATATTATTGCACTACCAGCAACAGCTATATCTATACCTGCTTCTTTTGCTTCATTTATTGTAGTTTTATTTATTCCTCCATCAACTTCTATATATGTATCTAAATTATTGTTATCTATATATTCTTTTAATTCTTTTACTTTTACTAATGTTTCTGGAATTAATTTTTGTCCACCTTTTCCTGGTTCTACACTCATTACAAGAACCATATGTAAAAATGGTAGAAAATCTTTTATTTCATCCACACTTGTATTTGGTTTTATTGAAATTGCAGGTTTTATATTGTTTTGCCTTATATAATTTATAAGCTCTAATATTTCTTCTTTGTTTTTACATGCTTCATAATGAAATGTAATAATACTTGGCTCTAATGGAATATATTTATCTATATGTTTCTTAACATCTTTTACCATAAAATGTACATCTAATGGTAAATTTGATATTTGTTTTATTATATTTGCATATTCATACATTAATTCTTCTGTATCTTTTTCTACAAATTTTCCATCCATTACGTCTATATGATAATAATCTGTTCCTGCTACTTCTAAGTCATAAAATGTTTTTGTTGCTTTTTCTTTTTCAACTGTTAGTATAGATGTTGATATTTCTATCATTTTTATTCTCCTATCTAATTTTTATTTAAATATTTAATATTTTCGGGCGCATAAATGCGCCCTTAATAAATTATTCAATTGTTATTGATGTTTGTGTATTTAAATTAATATTCTCTGTTCTTTTTAAATTTCCATCCAAATATACTTTTATTGTTACTGTTCCAATTCCTTGTATTGATACAGATTTATCTGTTGTCATTGTATCTATATTTTCACTTAATACTTGCTCACCATTTACTGTTACTTTTAATGGTACATATACTGTTTTTTCTTCTCCTGTTTCTTCATCTATTTGTTTTTTGTAATTTCCTAGTGATTTAACATTTACTGTTACTTTTCCTGTCTTTATTTCATCAAATTCATTTATTGTTATTGTTATTTCTGTATTTTTGTCAACCATACTTCCTGAAGATATTGATTGGTTTACTACAACTCCATTTGGCTTACTAGAATCTGATGTTTTATCTGTACTCTTCCATTTTAATTTAGCACTGTTTATTGCGCTTTTAGCTTCGCTTTCTGTTTTTCCTAATAAGTCTGGTACTTGAACTTGTTCTATTCCCATACTTGAATAAATTGTAACTGTTGTTCCTGCTGGAATTTTTTCTCCTTCTTCAATCTCTTGTTTTATTATATAATTTTTTTCTACATCATCGCTAAATTCTTCTTCTACTTTTATCTCTAATCCAGCTTCTTTTAACATTTTAGTTGCTTCGTCTCTTGTTTTGCCTACTACTTTAGGCATTTCTACTATTTCTTGTCCTTTGCTTATTACAATTTTTATTGTACTTCCTTCTTTTACTTTGTAGTTATCTTGATACTTTGGATCTTGTTCTATTATTTGTCCTTCTGGAATTTCTAAATGATATTTTTCTTCGCTAACTTCTATTTTTAATTTTAGCTCTTTGGCTTTTTGCTCAGCTTCTTCTTTTGTTAGTCCTTGTAAATTTGGTATTTGAACTTCTTTTGTTCTTCCTAGTGATAAAACTAGGTATGTTCCTCCCATCGCAATTGAAAATACTAAAATACAAGCAAGTATTATAGCAATAACTTTTACTACTGGATGTTCTTCAAAATATTTTTTTATTTTATCCAATTTTCCTGGTTTTTTTCTTTTTTCTTGTTTTTGTAGTTCTTCTGCGTAATCTAATGATATTTTTTGTGTTGGAGAATCTCCTAATGTAGGTGTAGAAACAATTTGTTCTTCTGGATGTTTTAATGCTAATTCTAAATCTTTTATCATTTCTGTTGCAGATTGATATCTCTCGTTTGCGTCTTTTCTCATTGCCTTCATAATTATATCATTTACGCTCTGTGGTAATTCTGGTTTTATTTTTATTGGTTCTATTGGATCTTCTTGCATGTGTTTTAATGCCACTGAAACAGGTGTGTCGCTATCAAAAGGAACTTTTCCTGTAATCATTTCATACATTACCACACCAAGTGAATATAAGTCAGATCTAGCATCTGTAAATCCACCTCTTGCATGTTCTGGTGAGAAATAATGTACTGAGCCAATTGTTGTTCCAAAGGCTGTTATTGTTGAATTTGAAACTGCCTTTGCTATTCCAAAATCTGTTACTTTTGCTACTCCCTCTTCTGTTATAATTATGTTGTGTGGTTTTATATCTCTGTGTATAATATTATTCCTATGTGCTGTTTCCAATGCTGAAGCTATTTGCATTGCTATTTTTACAGACCATTTCCAGCCTAGTGCACCTTCTTCTACTATTATTTCTTTTAGTGTTTTTCCTTTTACAAGTTCCATTACTATATAGTATAAATTTCCCTCATGTCCTACATCATACACTGAAACAATATTTGGATGTGTTAAACTTGCAACAGCTTGTGCCTCTACATTAAATCTTTTTATAAATTCTTCGTCTGTTGTAAACTCATCTCTTAATACTTTTACTGCAACATATCTTTTTAAAACTAAACATTTTGCTTTATATACTGTTGCCATTCCTCCACTGCCTATTTTTTCTATTATTTCATATCTGTTATCAAGTAACTTCCCTTCTAAATTCATTTTAAATCCCTCTTTCTAAAACTAAATAAATATATAGCTTACTAATTTTTAATTAGTATAACGCTTATGTTGTCATATCCTCCGTTTTCATTTGCTTTTTTTACTAGATTTTCACATGCCGTTTCTGGTTCGCTTTGAACTATATTATATATTGTCTCTTCTGTTAACATATTTGTTAATCCATCTGAGCACATAAGCATAATGTCTTCTCCTAAAAATTCTTTTACTAATATGTCTGGTTCTATATTTTCATTACATCCGAAGTGCTTTTATAAGCATATTTTTCTTCGGATGATAAAAAGCTTCTTCTCTTGTTATTGTTCCATCTTTTACTAGCTTTTCTACATAACTATGATCTGTTGTTATTCTTCTAATTATGTTTTTTCTTATTCTATATATTCTGCTGTCTCCTATATGTCCAATATACGCTTTGCTATTATATATTATACAGATTTCAAGAGTAGTACCCATTTGTTCTAGCTCTTCATTTGCTTTTGCTTTCTCATAAACAATTTTATTTGCATAATCCATTGATGACTTTATTAAATTCATAATTTCTTCATCCGAATGTTCTATTTTATCAAAATTTTCTTCTATATATTTTTTTGATGAATTTGTTGCTAAGCTACTTGCTATTTCTCCACCTTTATATCCACCCATTCCATCTGCCAAAATACATAAGCACATATTTTCATTTGACTGAGAAACATAGTAAAAATCTTGATTCATTTCCCTGGCTTTACCTATATCTGTTTTTGCGTAGACTCGCATTTTTCCACCTCTTTTTTTCTAAGTTGACCACAGGCTGCATCTATGTCTGATCCCAGCTCTCTTCTAACTGTGGCGACAATTCCTTTTTCGTTTAAGTAATCTCTAAATTTTAATATGTTTTCATTTGTGCTTTTAGTAAATTTGCCATTTTCTATTTTATTTATTGGTATTAAGTTTACATGGCAAAGCATACCTTTTAATAATTTTACAAGATCTTTTGCATCTTGCATATTATCATTATTTTCTTTTGCTAATGCATATTCAAAAGATATTCTTTTATTTGTTTTTTCTATATAATATCTGCATGCCTTAATTAATTCTTCTATATTATATGTATTGTTTATTGGCATCATTTGGCTTCTTTTTTCGTCTGTTGGACTATGTAATGATACAGAAAGTGTACATTGCAAATTTTCATCTGCTAAATCGTATATTTTAGGTACTAGTCCACTTGTTGATATGCTAATATGTCTTGCTCCCATATTTATTCCTTTTGGATTATTTAGTATATGTACAGCATTTATAACATTATTGTAATTATCTAGAGGTTCTCCAATTCCCATAAATACTAAGTTTGATATTTTAATATTTTCATCTCTTTGAATAGCTAAAAGTTGTTCTACTATTTCTCCTGAAGTTAAGTTTCTTACGAATTTTACACCTGTTGATGCACAAAATTTGCATCCCATTTTGCATCCAATTTGTGATGAAACACAAATTGTTTTTCCATATTTATATTGCATAAGTACTGATTCTATTGCATTTCCATCTAAAACATCAAACAAGTACTTTTTTGTACCATCTTTTGACTCTTGTTTTTGTATTATTTTAAATATATGTAAATCAAAGTTTTGTTTTAATTTTTCTCTTAATTCTAATGATAGATTAGTCATTTCATCAAAGCTTGTAACATTTTCTACAAATATCCATTTAAAGATTTGTTCTGCTCTAAATGGTTTTTCTCCTAATTCTACCATTTCTTTTTTTAATTCGTCTAAATTATAGTCTTTTATATTCTTTTTCAAAAATATCTTTCCTTTTATTTCTATTTTAACAAATATATTCTACCATATGAATTTTTATATTACAATAGAAAAATGTTAATATATTTTTATTAACTTTTACAATATAAATTACAATTTATTTAATCAATACAACAAATTTATAAGTATTTTTGTTGTTTTTTATTTTGTATATTTTTGTATTTTTAGGAAAAACTTATTTTGGAGGTTTTATTTTATGGAAAGGTTAAAGCATTTTTTTGAAACATTATTTTTTTATCGTGAGCCTCGTGATACTTATGACTTTTCTCTACCTGAAAAAAATGATGAGGAGGCTTCTAAAAAAGTTGATCCAAATGCTAGTTTGACTGAGTCTGATGAACAAGATAATAAACAAAATTTGTATGATACTCTTTCTGTAAATATTGATTTTATAAAAGTAAAATATAACACCTTAATTAATAGTGATATTATTTTAAGAGAGTTTAATTTAAATATTAGAAATAAAGAATATAAAGCTGCTTTACTTTTTATTGACGGAATGGTTGATTCTGAACTCATTGATAATTTTATTTTAAGACCTTTAATGTCTAAAAACTGCGATGTTTCTAGACCTATTTCTTCTGCAATTACAAATAATATAACTGTAAAAAAAGTAAAAAAATTTAATTTGGAAGATTATATATATACTTCTTTACTTCCTCAAAATACAATACAAAAGGCAAATACTTTTGAAGAAATTTTCTCTGCTGTAAATTCTGGAGATTGTGCTCTTATAGTTGATACCATTAATGTTGGATT
>CALYZR010000015.1 GCA_945610215.1 uncultured Clostridium sp.
TTTCAAGTGAACGATTGACCATAATGCCGACTATGTCATTTCTTCCAATACCTTTGTCTCTTAAATAATTTGCCAAACTATTAGCCTTTTCATTTAATTCTCTATATGTTAATTTTTGATCTTCAAAAACAACAGCAATATTATCAGGAGTTTTTTCTACTTGCTCTTCAAATAATTGGCTAATTGTTTTATCTTTTGGATAATCTGCTTTTGTATCATTAAAGTCATATAATATTTTTTTCTTTTCATCAGGTGTTACGATTTCAATATCTTTTAATTTGATATCAGTTTTTTCTAAAATTTGATTAATAATATGTAAAAATCTAGCATGAATAGAACAGATATCATCAACAGAATATTTGCTTATTAAATAATCATATGCAATATTTATGTCACCAGTATCGTTCATATCATAAAGATGAATATCAATATCATCAGAAATAAAATTATTTCCAATCCAGCTAGATTCATAATTTATAACAGAAGTTTGCTTATTACTTCGTACATTCTGGTAAGAAAGCAATATATTATACAAATTAGGAATACTGCTATCCTTTTTTCTTAGATCTTCTAAAAGATATTGATATGGATATTTTTGATGTCTAAAAATCTTTGAAAAATCTGCTGATATATTAGATAAAAATTCAGCAAAAGAAAGTTCATGATTAATAGAAACTCTAAAAGGAACAGTACTAATAAACATACCAGTTGCTTGTTTTTCCTTAAAATTACTCCTGTTTAATATAGGTGTACCGATAGTAAAATCATCTAATGAAGATACTCTTGATAAATATATAGAAAGAACAGCCATAAAGAAATTAAAAGCTGAAGCTTTATTTTCCTTGCAGAAATCATTAATTAAATTCATTGTTTCTTTTGGAATAACAAATTGTTTTCTTTTTGCTCTGCAATTTAAACTTTTATTTTCATTAGAATTAAAAGTAGGAATTGTTGCAACTTCTGGAACTGTTTTAAAGATCTCATTCCAAAACTCCTTATCTTTATTGAATTTTTCGCTATTCAAATATTCTTGTTCAGAATTAATATAATCTAAATAAGAAGGATTTAAATCTTGTATGCTTTGTGAATTTAATATTTTTTCGTAATAATCCATAATTTCGTTAACAACAAGACCTGCTGTCCAAGCATCAGAAATTAAGTGGTGAGCTGTTATAACAAAACCACCGTGTTCATCGGGAAAAGTAAATGTCTTAAACGAGAATAATAAATTGTCTAAAACTTCAAAAGGAGTATTTGACATTTTATTTTCTATTTCCTTTATATCTTGATTTGTATTTACTAAAACATTTTCAATTTCAAATTCTGAAAAAGAAGATAAATATTGTAAAGCTTTATCATCTTTAATTGTAAATTTTAGTCTAAAACTGTCATTTTTTTGGACAAATAAATTAATAGCTTTTTGTAAAGCTTTAAGATTTAATTTTTCTAATACAATTACACATCCTGTGATATTTTCAATAGGTGTTCCCTTATAAAATTGTTCCGTGAACCAAATTGATTTTTGAGGGTTAGTTAAATTGTATAAATTACTTTCCATAATATCACCTTTTATTATATTTTATAACTAATATATATCGCTAAAAACGTTATAAATCAACTGCTACACTAAATTGTAACATAAAACACTATGAAATGTAAACGTTTTGACATAAACTTGTCAAATAATAACAAAAACCGACACAAAAAAACATGCAATTACATGATTAAAATAGTAAAAAAAGGAAAAAATATAATAGAGAAAATATGGTAAGGAGGGATAATTATGTATGAATATAAAAAAAGAGAAAGCAAATTTAAAAAAATAATTATCTTAATATTTTTAATAATAATTGTTTCAGCAAGTAGTATATTTATATATAGTATGTATACAGATATTGATGTCTACTCAACAAAGGAAAACAATAATAATGTTGCAGTTAGATTATCACAAAATGAAACTAAACAAGAAGAAAAAGATATAACACAGGTATTAGAAAATGTTACAAAAAGTGTAGTTGGAATTTCTAAAATAAAAAATAAAGGAAGTTCTATATTTTTAAATAATAGTGCTTCTGATTTAGGACTAGGTACGGGAATGGTAGTTTCAGAAAATGGTTATGTACTTACAAATTGGCATGTAGCAGGCAATAAATATAGTAATTGTTATATAACATTGGAAAACGGAAAAAGCTACAATGGAAGTGTTGTATGGGCAGATAGTGATCTAGATTTAGCAATTGTAAAAATAAATGCAGCAGGATTACAATATTTAAACTTAGGAGATTCTGATAATGTAAAGCTGGGGCAAACCACATATGCAATAGGAAATCCGATTGGAGTAGAGTTCCAAAGGACTGTAACATCAGGAATTATAAGTGGAGTAGATAGAACAATAAAAATAGAAGAAGAAAATAATGAATCATATATGGAAGATTTACTTCAAACAGATGCGACAATTAATCCAGGAAATAGCGGAGGACCATTAATTAATACAAATGGAGAAGTTATTGGAATAAACACAGTAAAAATAAATGAGGCAGAAGGAATAGGATTTGCTATACCAATTAATATTGTAAAACCAGTAATAGAAAGTTTTGTTACAAATGGCAATTTCGAGGAAGCATATTTAGGAATATTTGCATATGACAAAAATGTTATTCCTTATTTAGAAACTGGAATTGAATTTGATTCTGGAATATATGTAGCTCAAATAAACAAAGATGGACCAGCAAATACATCTAATTTAAAAGTAGGAGATATAATAACAAAAATTGACGACATAGATATAAATAAAATGAGTGAACTTAGAAAATATATATATTCAAAAAAGATAGGAGATGAAGTTAATCTAAGTATCTTAAGAAATAAAAAAACATATAATATAAAAATAAAATTAGGGAAAAAATAGATTTTGATAAGGAGTGAAGAAAATGAAATCTTATTGGGAAGAAGAATATAAAAAGTTTGAAGAGATAAAAGAAGATAAAGAAGTATCTGTATGTATTATAGGAGGTGGAATAACAGGAATTTCAACAGCATATTATTTAAGCAAATCTATGAAAGTAATTGTAGTAGAAAAGGACAGGCTTTTTAGTAAAACAAGTGGAAAAAATACAGGGAAAGTTACCAGCCAACATGGACTTTTTTATGATTATCTAATTAATTCAGAAGGCGAAGAATTTGCAAAAGGATATTTAGAAGCAAATCAAAAGGCAATAGATAATATAGAAAATATAATAAAACAGGAAAAAATAAATTGTGATTTTGAAAGAGAGAATGCATATGTTTTTACTAAACAAAAAGATGAATTAGAAAAAATAAAACAAGAAGTTGAAGCAGTAAATAAGCTAAAAGAAAATTTATGTGAATATAAACAAAATTTAAAGTTACCATTTAAAACATTAGGAGCGATTGAATTTAGAAATCAAGCTAAAATAAATCCAGTAAAATATGGATATGGTTTGGTAAAAAAAATAATAGAAAACAATGGAGAAATATTTGAAACTTCACAAGTAACAAATATAACAAAAAAGGGAAAAAAATATATAATAGATGTAAATAATAATAAAGTAACAGCAGATCATGTTGTAATTGCAACTAGATATCCAAATATAAGTTTTCCAGGATATTATTTTTTAAAAATGTATCAGTCCACATCATATGCAATGGTATTTGACTGTAAGAGTGAATTATTTGATGGAATGTATATAAGTGCTGAAGTGCCGACAATATCTTTTAGAACAATAAAGGAAAAAGATAGAATATTGCTTCTAGCTGTTGGATATGACTATAAAACCGGCTCGAAAGAATTAGAAAATGGATATTTAGAAATAGAGAAAATTGTAAAAAATATGTATCCAGAAGCTAAAGTTTTATATAAATGGACAGCAGAGGATTGTATTAGTTTAGATAAAATTCCATACATTGGGGAGTTTTCAAATATGATGAAAAATTTATATATTGCTACCGGATTTAATAAATGGGGATTAACCACTTCAAATATAGCAGCTCAAATTATATCTGATAAAATATTGGGGAAAGATAATAAATATGAAGAAATTTTTAAATCTACAAGGATGGAGCCAATAAAAAATATAGAAGAAGTAAAAAATATGCTAAGTCAAGCAAGTAAATCAATAGTATTAAGTAAATTTGAAATACCAGAAGAGCAATTAATAAACGTAAAAAATGGGGAAGGCAAAATTGTAAATGTAAATAATACAAAAGTAGGAATATATAAAACAGAAAATGGAGAGATATATAAGGTAAAACCAATATGTACGCACTTAGGATGTGAATTACATTTTAATAATATAGAAAAGCTGTGGGAATGTCCATGTCATGGTTCAAAATTTAATTATAAAGGAGAATCTATTGAAGTTCCAAGCAATAAAAATTTAGATATTTTATAATAAAAAGATATAAATAGACATGAAAAAGAAAAATACTAAATAGGAGCAGTTATAAAACTGCTCCTAAAACTAATATTCCAATATTATCATTATAAATCTCATTAAATTGGCTAATAGGAAGTGGGCTTTTGCCAAAACCTGCTTCTATTGTATATCCAGGTCTTCTGTATTCTTGCAAAAACCAATCTTTATATCCTGCAAAACTAGAATTATATGGAACTTCGGATAAGCTATAGCCACTAACTTGTGCAAAAATTTCACCGATTTGTTTAGCTTCTTGTGTAGCATAATTTTGAAATTGCCAGTAAATTTCTTTACCCTGGGTATGATATGCAAGTATTAATCTAAAATTATGAAACCTAGTAAAATTATATAAAGCAATTGATTCAGGAGCAACTAAGGGACTAGAACCAACATAATCTCGAGGTGCAGGAGAGGTAAAGCCTTGTGCAAATTTAATTCTTTTGGCTTCCTCCCAGCCAGCAGGAAATTGTAAGTTTAAATCAATTCCACGAATATTAGCTTTCCACCCACTAGGAAAAGGAATAGAAGGATAATTATTCGAAATAGATTTTGCTTGATTATATATACTAGAATTAGGCTTAGTTTGCCCAGTAACCAAATTTACACCATCTGGATTACACATAGGAACAATATATATAGAAGTACTATTAAAGATACTTCTGACATTATAACCAAACAAAGTAGAATTATTAACATAAGCTAAGCAAAAATTCTCCACAAATTTCATAAGTAAGGTCGAAGTAATCCACTCATTTGCATGTATAGAAGCACTATAAAAAACTTCTATATCACCAGTTCCAAGCTTTATATAAGGAATGGAATTATTAAGAACGCTAGAACCAATTGAACCTATTTCTAAAAAAGGATATATACTAGAAAGGGCATTAATATTTAATTGCAAAACATTTGCGCTATAACTAATATTTGTAGGGACAATGTTGCCAAAAGGTACTATGATTTGCTGTCCTATTTGCAAATTATTTGGAGAAATGCCAGGATTCGAAACAATAATTCTGTTTACAGTTGTAGAAAAATTATTTGCAATACTATATAAAGTATCTCCTCGTTTTATAGTATATGAAGTTCTACCATTTATATATGGAAATAGAGCATCCCAAGTAGAAGCACCAACAACTCCATCTGGGGTTAATCCAAAATTTCTTTGAAATCTTTTAACAGCAACTTGTGTTAGAAGACCAAAATTGCCATCTATATTTCCAGAATAAAAACCTAATTTCATTAAAGTATTTTGCAACAATTCTACCATTGGGCCAGTAGAACCTAAACTTAATGTTTCCATATAATCACCTAAAATATAATATTATAAAGTAAAAAGAATTATGATATAATTATAAAAGAATAATAAAATTCAATTTTAAGGAGGAGAATAGTGAATAAAAAAGAGATCTTAAAAAAGGTAGACCACACTGTGCTTGGACAAACTACAACATGGGAACAGGTAAAGGAAATATGTGATGATGGAATAAGATATAATGTTGCATCTATTTGTATTCCACCAAGTTATGTAAAAAGTGCAAGAAATTATGTAGGAGATAAATTAAAAATATGCACAGTTATAGGATTTCCTAATGGATATTCAACAACAAATGTAAAAGTTTATGAAACATTATCTGCAATAGAAGAAGGCGCAGATGAAATTGATATGGTTATAAATATTGGGTGGTTAAAAGATAAAAAGTATAAAGATATAGAAAAAGAAATAAAAGCTATAAAAAATGTATGTGGTGAAAGAATATTAAAAATCATAATAGAAACTTGTTTATTAACAGATGAGGAAAAGGCAAAAATGTGCAAAATTGTAAATAGTGCAGGAGCAGATTATATAAAAACTTCAACAGGATTTTCAGCTAATGGAGCAACTTTTGAAGATATACAATTATTTAAAAGAGAATTAGAAGGAAGCACTGTAAAAATAAAGGCAGCCGGAGGGATAAAATCTTTTGAAGATGCAGAAAAATTTATAGAATATGGAGCAGATAGGCTAGGAACAAGTAGATTAGTTAATTTAATGAAATAAGAAAAAAGTAAAAATATCCCTATATTTTTTATACATCTCCATTGAAATATAATACAAAATCTGATAAAATAAGACAAGAATAGAGTAGAGAATAAATAGTTAAGTGTTACTAAACGGGAAGTTGTTAGTAAACGAAAAAGCTTAAATAGAGTTTAGCTTTGCTGATTTGTTTTCGCATTCCGCTATTAAACAAAGATTAGTCTTTATTTAACGTGGAAGCTCCAAAAATAGAGGGGGCTTTTTTTATGAGCAAATTTACAATTACAAAAACAAAAAAATTGATATTAGCAGCAATGTTTTTAAGTATACTATTAGTTCTATCAAGATTTTTATCTATTAAAACTTCATTTCTAGTAATAAGTTTTAGTTTTATTCCAATAATGTTATGCAGCATTTATTTAGGACCTAAATATAGTTTAACTGTAGCAGCACTTGGAGATTTAATAGGAGCACTTATTTTTCCATTTGGCGCATATTTCCCAGGATTTACTATAACAGCAGGATTAATGGGATTTATATATGGAATATTCTTATACAAAGATCCAAATAAAGAAATAAAAGATAAAACATTCATTTTTAAATTAATATTAAGTAGTTTAATAGTGCTAATAGGAGTAAAAGTTATTATTGAATCTGCATTTTTAAACATTATATATGGAAAAGCATATATAGCAGTAATTTTAACAAGAATAACAACACAAATGATTATGCTACCAATACAAGTAATAACAATATATCTACTAGAAAAAGCATTAAGACCATTTGCAAAAAAATATATTTATGAAGAAGAAACAATGAACATAGATGAGTATTTAGATACATTTAGTAAATTTACAAAAAATCCAAATTTAGATGCTATGAAATACTTAATGGAGAAATTTGATAATCCACACAAAAAATTAAAGATAGTACATGTAGCAGGAACAAACGGAAAAGGTAGTATATGCGAAATGTTATCAAATGTTCTTGAAAATACTGAGTACAAAGTAGGAAAATTTATATCACCACATTTAATAAGATTTAATGATGGGATATATATTAACAACAAAGAAATTACAGACGAAGAAGTAGAAGAAATTTTAATTCCTTTATCAAAAGAAATAACTAATTATAATAAAACACATAAAGTACCAGTAAAATGGTTTGAAGCAATTACATCACTTAGTATAATATATTTTGCAAAAAATAATTGTGATATTGCAATACTAGAAACAGGACTTGGAGGAACAACAGATTGTACAAATATTGCGGATTCCATGGTTTCTATTATAGGTAATATTGGATATGACCATGTAGATATATTAGGAAATACAATAGAAAAAATTGCAACACATAAAGCTGGAATAATAAAAAACAATTCAGAGACTGTTTTTGTTAAACAAGAAGAAAGTGTAAATAGTATTATAGAAAATACTTGCAAAGAAAAGAATACCACATTACATCTTGTAAATGCAGATGAAATACAAAACTATTCATATACTTTGGATTTACAAAAATTTGATTATAAAGAATATAAAAATGTAGAAATTAATTTAAAAGGAAAAGCACAAATTAATAATGCAGCGGAAGTATTGGAATGTATAGATATTTTAAAAAATAAAGGATATAAAATTCCTAAAGAAGCTATTTATAACGGACTAAAAACTGTTGTACATAAAGCAAGACTAGAAACTTTAAGCAAAGATCCAGTAATTATATTTGATGGTGGGCATAATGAAAATGCTATAAATAATTTAAGGCAAAATGTTAAGCAGTATTTTACAGAAAGCAAAAAAGTATATATTATTTCACTTTTAAAAACAAAAGATTATAAAACAATAATTAAAAATATATGTAAAGAAAAAGATTCAATATTTATATTTACAAGTGGAAATGACAAAAAAAGATATGTGTCAAAAGAAAAACTATATAAAGAAGCAAAAAAATATTTGAATGATGTAAATATGTACAAGTATGAACTAAAAGATGCAATTAATATTTGTAAAAAAGTGTATAACGACAGAATAATTCTAATAGTTGGAAGCTTTTATGTGTATAAAACAGTTTGCGAGGTACTAAAAAATGATTAAACTAGAAGAGGTTAATTTTAAATATAAAAGTGGTAATGGAGCGTTAAAGAACATTAATTTAGAAATACAAGAAGGAGAATTTATAGCCATAATTGGTAAGAACGGTTCACGGTAAATCGACATTATCTAAATTAATTGCAGGATTACTAAAACCTAAGTCTGGAAAAATAACTGTTGATAGTATAAATACAGCAGATAAAAAAGAATTCTATAATTTAAGAAAAAAAATAGGAATGGTATTTCAAAATCCAGAAAATCAAATAATATTTAATAATGTATATGATGATATTGCATTTGCTTTAAAAAATTTAGAATTAGACAATGAAGAAATTAGAATAAAAACAGCATTAGAAAAACTAAGAATGGATAAATATTTAAAAAGTCCTACGTATGAGTTATCTATGGGACAAAAGCAAAGAGTTACCATAGCAGGAGTTTTAGCAGTAAATCCAAAATATATAATTTTTGATGAACCTACTACAATGCTAGATTCTGAGGGAAAA
>CALYZR010000016.1 GCA_945610215.1 uncultured Clostridium sp.
TGGCAATTTTTTAACCACATATTTATTCTCTGCTGGTTTTCCTGTACTTACAACGTATACCTCATGTCCTAAGTTAATTAGACCTTCTGCAAATCTTTTTGCAGAAATTGTTGTCCCATTATTTGCATCATCAAACTGATCTATAACTATCAAAATTTTCATTAATATCAACCTCGAACAATACTATACAATAAATTACGAAAAAAATCAAATTTTGTAATATATCAATTCTATTGTTTTTATTTTTTTATAATGATATAATATTTGCGAATGGAGGGAAAAATATGAAAAATTTATTTAAGAAAGCCGGCTTTATGTCTATATTATCTTCTATTGTATTTTTGCTTTTAGGAATTTTACTTGTTGTAAATCCTAATGCTATGGTTCAAGCAGTTTCTTACATAATTGGTATATTACTTATTGTAATTGGAATTGTAAAAATGATATCTTACTTTACTTCAAAAGGTGATTATTTATTTTATGATTATAGACTTGTATACGGAGCTTTATGTGTTATTTTAGGTATTCTTGTAATAGTTAGTGGTAATGCAATTGCTTCATTCTTTAGAATTGTTATAGGAATATGGATAATATTAAGTGGTATATCAAGATTGGATCTTTCTATAAGACTTAAGGGAACTGACACTGGCTACTGGATTTTAAGTTTACTTTTATCAATTTTAATATTTGTTGCCGGTATTTATATAATATTTGCACCTGGAACAATATTAGTTACATTAGGAATTATATTAATTGCTTATTCTATTATGGATATAATTGAAAGTATCTTATCTATGGCTAATATGAATAAATTGCTAAAATAAAATAAAAAAAGGACTTGAAGTCCTTTTTTTATATATTTTATTTTATAATTTCAACTAATTCTTTATTTTTATCTCTTATTTTAAGTATTGTTAAAAATATTGCTGTTATAACAAATGTAATTAAATAAATTAATAAACTTGTTTTCCAGTTTCCATTTGAAATATTTGCTCCTACCATTGTCGATGTAATTACAGATGGAAATCTTACAAATGTTGCTATTAATATAAATCTTAATGGTTTTACTTGTAAAAGGCCTCCAATATATACAAATAAGTCTTTTGGTACTCCTGGCAAGAAAAATATCAAACACAAAATAATTTCTAAATTTGTTTCATTTTTTAATAATTTACTATTCATTATTTTTTCTACTTTTTCTTTTTTAAAGAAATTATATAAATATTTTTGTCCTAATTTTCTTACTGAAAAAAATATTATTGTTGTAGTAATAAATACTGATAAGGTTATAAATAACCATCCACCCCATGTTCCATAGCACATTCCTGCTAGCACTTCAAATGGCTCTCCTGGTAATATTACTAATAATATTTGTAATATCTGCAAACTAAATAGTAATAATACTCCCAAGAATCCCATACTATTTATCTTATTCTTAAAAGCTATTTGTCCCTTTGTTGTTGATAGATCCATCATAAATGGTGCAATTTTTAAAAAAAACATTGCAAGTATTACTAATATTATTATTGTTAATGTTATTTTTAT
Source organism: uncultured Clostridium sp. (assembly GCA_945610215.1). Taxonomy (GTDB): domain Bacteria; phylum Bacillota; class Clostridia; order TANB77; family CAG-508; genus CAG-452. The sequence continues at coordinate 1,546 of CALYZR010000016.1, forward strand.
TATTTTAATTTCCTTTTGATTTCTCATTTAATTACTTCCTTATTATTAAATATAAGTTTAGCATTACAAAATATAAAAGTCAAACAAATTGGGGTGAATTCAGGACAGTCCCCAAAATCCCCCGAATGGGTGATTTTAAGGGACAGTCCCTAGAATTCCCCCTCACACAAATTACAATTTGTTTTACTGTTTTCTAATTCTATGTTATAATTATATTCTAAGTTTTTAAGGAAGGGATTTTTATGAATTTAAATATTGTTTTAGTAGAACCAGAGATACCACAAAACACCGGAAATATTGCAAGAACTTGTGCTGCAATTGGTGCTAAATTACATTTAGTAAAACCTTTAGGTTTTGAAATTTCTGATAAGTATGTAAAAAGAGCAGGTCTTGATTATTGGGATAAACTAGATATAGAAGAGCATAATTCTTTATCTGATTTTCTAAAAAAACATCCTGTAAATAATAGTATGTTTTTAGTAACAACAAAAGGTCAACACTGTTATTCTGATGTTGATTATTCTAAATTTAAAGAAATCTTTCTTTTGTTTGGTAAAGAAACAAAAGGATTGCCAGAAAGTTTATTAAAAGAACATTTAGAAAATACTATAAGAATTCCTATGAGAGAAACTTTGCGTTCTCTTAATTTGTCTAATTCTGTAGCTATTGTTGCATATGAAGTCTTTAGACAAAATAATTTCTGTAATTTAGAAGAAATAAGTAAATATTTTAATTGATTTGCTTTTATTTATTTATTAAATTATAATATATTTATATTATCAAAAGGAGGAATTAGATGTCATTCTTTTATACCATATTATCATCATTTTGGTTTGAAGCTATAATTAGACTTATATTAGGGTTTCTTTTAGCTGGATTTATTGGTGCAGAAAGAGAATCTGTAAATAAACCTGCTGGTTTTAAAACTCATTCTTTAATTGGAGTAAGCGCAGTACTTATAATGCTTTGTGGTGAATTTTTAAGTAATAATTATTCGGTTGATGCATCTAGAATACCTGCTCAATTACTTTCTGGTATCGGTTTTATTGGTGCTGGTACTATTTTAAGAGATGGATTTAATGTAAAAGGATTAACTACTGCTTCTAGCTTGCTTGCAGTAACTTGTATAGGACTTAGTATTGGAGCTGGCTTTTATATAGGTGGAATTATTGCTACAGTATTTGTATATATTATTCTTTCTCATTCTCATAATTTATTTGAATCATTAGATCATTTCACTAATGTTTCCTTAAGCGTTACAGTTAAAGATTATACAAATACCCTACTAGAAATACAAAAAATATTAGATAAATACGAAATTAATATTAAAAAAATCAAAAATAGTCAACCGGATGAAGAAAATGTAACTGATTTACAATTAATTTTTAGATATCATAAAGATGTAAATATAAATTCCGTTTTTACAGAAATTTCTGCTTTAGAAAATGTAACTAGTTTAGAAGAAGGATAGAGCAAAGCTCTATCCTGTTTTGCTTAATATATCTTTTTTCATTTTATTCATTATTTTTTTCTCTAGCCTAGATATATAACTTTGTGAAATTCCAAGCATATCTGCTACTTCTTTTTGTGTTTTTTCTGTTCCACTTATGAATCCAAATCTCAGCTCCATAATATTTTTTTCTCTATTACTTAATTTTTCTATAGAAGCTTTTAATAATACTTTATCTACTTCATCTTCTATTCCTCGTGAAGTTATATCTGGTTCTGTTCCTAAAATATCTGACAATAATAATTCGTTTCCATCACCATCTTGATTAAGTGGTTCATCTATTGATATTTCTCCTTTTATTCTATTACTTCTTCTTAAATACATTAAAATTTCATTTTCTATACATCTTGATGCATATGTAGCAAGTTTAATGTTTTTACTTATATTAAATGTATTTATTGCTTTCATTAATCCAATTGTTCCAATAGATATTAAATCTTCTATTCCTACCCCAGTATTTTCAAACTTTTTAGCAATATATACTACTAACCTTAAATTTCTTTCTACCAAAGTTTGCCTTGCCTCTATATCTTTATTTTCTAATTTAATTAGTAATTCTTCCTCTTCTTCTGGACTTAATGGTGGAGGTAATTTTTGACTACCTGCTATATAGAAAATTGGCAAATTTTCTATTTCCTCATTATTTAAATATTTAACATATATTGTATTAATTTTAGATTTTAATAGTTCCAATATGTTCATTCTCTTTATCTCCTCCTTTGTTTTCTAAAAGGTCTAGACCTATTAGTGCTTTATATTTTCCACTCTTACTTAAAATTCCATCATATATTCCTATTATTATATTTTTTATATATATTGTTTCTTCCTGTGTACTTATTGTTATTCCATCTGCTTTTACTCCTATTAGCATTCCATTTTCTTTTCCTAATGACATAAATGGTATTAACCTTACTTTTGATAAATATTCCCCTAACTCTATTTCTTTTCCTTCAATGATATTTGATAAATTATTTAATATTTTCTCTGGCATTATTCCTTTTAGCACGTTTTTTTCTACAACAGCTACTGGTATTTTGGTAATTGGCTCTTTTAAAAAATTTCCTGTGTCTATTATTGCTCTTGTATACACAGTTTTTGAATTTATATTTATTTTAATATCGCAAATCATATCTTTTTTGCTTAATCTTCCTTTTATATTTTTAAATGCAGTTGTTATAATAATAAATCCAACTATTCCTCCTGCTAATACTATTTTTATTGGATATGTTCCAATTAGCACACCATTTTCCATTAATATTTTTTGCGGACTTATAAAATATAAAAGTGCAAATGCAACTCCTCCAAATGTAAATGATGTTAAATAAAATATTATAAGTTCTTTAAAAAATATTTTTATATTTGACGGTTTAAAAGCAATATATGTCATAGCAATAGAAAGTATTATTTTTAAAAATATGTTGGAACAGATTTCCATCATTGACATGTACGAAAGTACTGCATAAATACTTCCTATACTACTAGATAAAAGAGTTCTAAATATTTTTATTTGTGATTTTATGATTATTCCAGTAGCAAATATAATAATATAATTCATAAATAAATTTTCTAAAAAAATTATATCTATATATATGGTCAATAGGTCACCTCTTTATTGTTAATATAACTATTCTACTACGCTTGAACTAAATAATGTGTCACTTCTTGAAGGCGAAAAAAAGAAATAATCTACTAAATTAGATTATTTCTTTTTATTTTTTTTATTGTATAGGAAAAATCGACTTTTATCTTGACATATATAAGATTTTTCCTATGCAATTAATATTTATAAAATTATTTATTTCCTTTTTTTCTTAAGAATGATGGTATGTCTAAATCGTTTTGATTATCTTTATTTTCTACTGTAGTTGGTATTGAATTTATTTTTTTGTTCCATGTATTTGTTACTAAATTTTCAACCCCTATACTTGATATTGGTGGCTCTTGTTGTTCAAAGCCTGTTGCAATAACAGTAATTTGAATTTCATCACCCAAACTTTCATCTGTAACTACACCAAATATAATATTTGCTTCTGGATCAACACTTCTTTGTACTAATTCTGCTGCTGTATTTGCTTCTTGTAATCCTAAATCATTTCCACCTGTAATATTTATTATAACCCCTCTTGCTCCTTCAATTGATGTTTCTAGTAATGGACTTTGAATTGCTTGTTTTGCAGCATCTTCTGCTCTATTCTCTCCACTTGCTCTACCAATTCCCATATGTGCCATACCTGTATTTAGCATTACTGTTTTAACGTCTGCAAAATCTAGGTTAATTAATCCTGGTACAGAAATTAAATCTGATATACCTTGAACACCTTGTCTTAAAACATCATCAGCCATTTTAAATGCTTCTACTATTGATGTTCTTCTATCAATAATTTGTAATAATTTATCATTTGGTATTACAACTAGTGTATCTACTTTTCCTTTTAAATTTGCAATTCCTTTTTCTGCTTGAGTAAGTCTTTTCTTCCCTTCGAATGTAAATGGTTTTGTTACAACACCTATTGTTAATATTCCTAATTCTTTTGCTGCTGCTGCAACAATCGGAGCTGCTCCAGTTCCTGTTCCTCCACCCATACCAGCTGTAACGAATACCATATCTGCTCCTCTTAATATTTCTGCTATTTCAGCCTTACTTTCTTCTGCTGCTTGCATACCAATTTCTGGATTTGCTCCAGCTCCAAGTCCTCTTGTTATTTTTTCTCCTATTTGAATTTTAGAACTTGCTTTTGATAATTGAAGAGCTTGTCTATCTGTATTAATCGCTATAAATTCTACACCTTTAATTCCTGATTCAATCATTCTATTTATAGCATTGTTTCCTGCTCCTCCTACACCTATAACTTTTATAGTTGCTGTTCCGTCCATCATGTAATTATTGTTTTCATCGTAATCTGTTTCCATCATAGTGTTAATCCTCCTTCATTTTTGGGTTAGAATTTTGAAGTTTTTTCGTACTTCTTAATAATTCCAAATATATTTTTTAAAATTTAAAACTTAATTATGAATAGAAAAATTCTTTTATTCTCTCTAAAATATTTCTAAATATATTTTCATCAGATATTGTGTCAATACTGCTAGAAACAGTTTTTGCAAATGGTCTTGATGCAATATATTTAATTAATGCATAGCTTGATCTGTAATTTGGTTTTATTGTACTTATTAGTCTTCCAGTTGATATTTTAACAGGTATATTTAATGTTATTTTTCCTGCCACATCACTTTTGCTTATATTTGTTATTCCTTGTCCTGTTAAAACAACATTATTTATATTTGATTTTACTCCCGCATTTGTTATATCTTTGTTAACTAATGAGAAGATTTCTTCTACTCTTGCTTCTATCACTTCTATTAACTCAGAGCTTTTTATTGTTTTTGTTCTTTCTTCGCCTTTATATGTATTTAAAATTATATCTGTGTCATTATCTATAAATGATTTTAACGCTAATCCGTATTGTTTTTTCAATCTGTCTGCTTCTTCTTCACTTATATTGAATACATAAGCTATATCTGATGTAATATTGTCTCCTCCTAAAGGAATTGTATTTGTATAAACAAATGTATTTCCATCGAATACGCCAATATCTGTATTCCCAGCACCAACATCTAATATCATAACATTATCTGTTAATTCATTTTTATCTAGCACAAGTCCTCTTTCAGAAAGCACATTTGGAACTATTCCATCTACTTCTATTCCAGCTTTTTTAAGAACATTTGTTAATTGTTTTATATATTCTTTATCTGCTAATATAACTTGTCCTTTTACTGTAAATGATGAACTTAAGCTTCCTACTGGATCATCTATTGTTCTACCATTGTCTAGTATAAATTGATTTGCAATAATATCTATTAAAACTTGATTTTCAGGTATATCAATATCTCTAACTTGCATTATTGCAGATGTGACATCTCTTGTTGATATTCCAGCATATTTATCTTTTGCTTCTTTTACAATACTATTTTGTACAATTGTAACATATTTCCCTGGTATTGTAACATAAGCTGAATGTATTTTTATGTTTGCTTCTTCTTCTGCAATTTTTATTGTTTTTGCAATTGCAGCCGCTATTTCTTCTTAATCTGTGATTTTTGATTTTTTCATTCCAAAGCATTTGCATTCACTTGTTGCTATAATTTCAATCTGATTAAAACTATTAACTTCGCCAACGCTTGCATTTACTTTGGATGTTCCTATGTCAATACCTACAATTATATCACCGATTGCCAAGACAAATTCCTCCATTTTTACAGTGTATTTTTTTACTGCTACTAGAATATTATATTTTGCATAAAAAGTCAATAGAAAATGTTACATTTTTGTAATATTTTTGTAATGTTTTCGTAATAATATAAGTCAGAATGTAGAACTATTAAGAATTTGCTTTTTCCTTAACAATTCTACTTCTGACTATCTTTTTTTATTTTATTTTGTTTTTTAACAAGCCATATTTTCTATATGCAAATGACATTGCTTTAAATAAGGTATTTATAACTGGGTTAAATACTATATATATTTCTCCTATAAATTCAGTAAAATCTGGATTAAATCCTTTTTTGAATTTATATACTCCATAAGAATCTGATTTTTCGTCTTTAAACCCTGAAATTCCTCTAAAGTCATATATATCACATTTATTTTCCAATGCCCATTTAATCATTTCCCATTGTAACAAATAATTAGGCATTAAATTTCTTCTTTCATTTTTACTTCCACCATATAAATACCATACTTTATTTCCATATAATATAGGCATTGTTGCTGCAATAACTTCGCCCTCATATTCTGCAAGCATTATTCTAACATGTTCTTCTCCTAAACATTCATATATTTTTTCATAATACTCAATAGGTCGAATTATAAAATTGTCTCTACTTCCTGTTTCTTTCATGGTTTTATAAAATTCTGGCAAATCCTCTTTTGTTCCAACTCTTATAGTAACACCTTTTCTTGCTGATAATCTAATATTGTACCTAGTCTTTTGATGAAAAGACTGTAACAATTCTTCTTCTGTTTTATTTGTTAGATTTAATCTAAATACATACTTTGGTTGTATTACATCATTTACACTTTTAATATTTTGTTTTATTTTTATTCCCGATTCTTTTATTATTCTTTTAAATTCTTCATCATCTACTAAAACATCTGGATCAGTTCTAAATATAAATGCTTTATATTTTTTAGCAATTTTTCTGATTTCATTTGTTAACTCTTTAATAATTTTTTCATCATATATATCACATATTGGCCCTCTTGGCGCATACATTATATATCTGTTTAAAACAGGTATTTTTCTTAACAAAACACTTAAATACGCTTTTATACTTCCATTTTCATCACGCAATATAATTTCTTCATGTTTCCATTCCGACTTTACTTTTGCCCATTCTGGTGATTGTAAAAAATGAGCTCTTTTATGTTTTGTAATAAATTCTTCTATTTCTTTTCTTTGTTTTGAATTAGTTTCCAATATTAAATTTCACCTCATGTCTTTGCAGTTTTCTGGATTATTTTTCCAGCACTATTCACCTTTTAATTTTTCTGCTCTATCTGCTGCAATTAGGTTGTCTATCATTTCATCTAGTCCACCATTTAAGAAATTTTCCATTTGATATATGCTCATTCCTATTCTATGGTCTGTAATTCTTCCTTGTGGGTAATTATATGTTCTTATTTTTTCACTTCTATCGCCACTACCAACTTGTGATTTTCTTTCATTTGCAAGTTCTGCATCTTGTTTTGCTTTTTCTTGCTCATATATTCTAGATTTCAAAAGTCTCATTGCATATTCTCTATTTTGCACTTGTG
>CALYZR010000017.1 GCA_945610215.1 uncultured Clostridium sp.
AAAAAATGAAGGCATATTACTTGATGTGACTTCAACAGCAGGAACAAAAACAGATGAATTGGTTAAAGTTACAATAACAGGAAACTTAAATTATTAAAAAAGAGGAGTATATTGTGAAAAAAATATTAATTTCAGCCATAATAATATTGTTAATTGGATTAGGATATACAATAGCTGTAAATGGTATTAGTATAGGAAACTTAAAACTAGAAAGTATAAAAGATATTAAAAATGCAAGTGCAGACCTAGATAATAAGTTTAATACTAGCAAAGAGCTTTCAGCACAAACTTATCCAAATTCGATAGAAAAATTGGATAGTGTAGTTAAGGATTTAAAAATAGCTAAGCAACAATATGAAGCAAAAACAATGGGTGATCCAGAAGCTAAAGAGTCATTAGGAGTAATACAAATTGAAAAATACAACATTGAATATTTGTGGACAATAATAGGAAATTATGCTACAAAAAATGGTGTAACACTTTCTTTAGATGTAAAATCTACTAATGCACAAGATGTTTATAATTTAAATTTTAATTTAACAGGAAAATATATAGGTATTACAGATTTTATATATAGCTTAGAAGATGATGATGAATTGAAATTTGAAATTAAAGATTTTGCAATTTCATCAAATAAAATTATAAAAAACAATTCAACAACAACTAATATGACAACAGCATTAGATAATGACAAAAAAGATACAGGTGAAGCATCGACTGAAGAATCAACAGAGGATACAGCAAATAATACTCAAGATAATAATACAAATGCTACTACAACCACTAAAGAGAATGATACTGAATCAAAAGGAGATGGAATTACATTATATGCTACATTTACAGTGGAAAATGTAGGAATAAATTTAAATGAGTAATTTGGAGGAAATAATGGCAAAGACGATTTTAAAAGAAGTAATTATATTTTTACTACTATTAATAGTTATTGCACTTGTGCTAGGAGTATTATTTTATGATTATATACCAAATAACAAAATAGTACCAACAGCATTAAAGCCATATGAATTATCAGAAGAAGTGCAAGAAGAATTAAATGAAACAATGAGTAGAAGTAGTGAAAATATAGTAAAAACATATTATATAGATAGTTCTGATTTGAGCGTATATGCAAGTACAAAGGATTATAATAAAGGAAAAGTAAATCCATTTGAAGATTACACATCGCAACAAACAACTAATAGTACAGTAACAAATAATAACAAAAATACAACAAGTGCTTCAAATAGCACAGAAAATCAAACATCAAATACAGTAAATAGAAACGAAGACTTTACAGGAGGAAAAGGTGGCAAAACAGAATAATGTTAAAAATTCTTTAAAAATAAAGAATTATTAGTTTTAGGTAATATTTATATATATATAAATATATACAAATAAATAAAAAAAGGAGGGGAACAAAAGATGAAAGGACAAAAAGGTATTACATTAGTTGCATTAGTTATAACAATAATCGTAATGTTAATATTAGTAGGTGTTTCTATAACAGTTGCTATAAATGGAGGATTATTCACAAGTGCAAAATCAGGAGCAAATAACACAAAAGAAGCTGTAAACGCAGAAACAAACTTGTCTAGCGGAAAAGTAATTGTTAAAGAAGACGGTAACGATGTAGAACACAATGTTGAAGATTGGATGTAATTAAATTCAATAAATAGCAAGCTTACAAGGCATATGCATTATATGTATATGCCTAAAATTCTATAAAGGTAAAAGGAGAAATAATATTGGAAGCAATAATATATATAACAATTTTTATAATAGGAACATTGTTTGGGAGCTTTTTTACGCTTGCAACATATAGAATACCATTAGGACAAGATATTACTCATAAAAGATCATATTGCCCAAATTGTAATCACAGATTAGAATTTTTGGATATGATTCCAATATTTAGTTATATTTTTCTAGGTGGAAAATGCAGATATTGTAAACAAAAAATAAAAATAAGATATCTTCTTTTTGAAATCTTTTCTGGTATAACTTTTTTATTGTTTGCATTATCATTAAAATTAAATATATTTAATTTTGATAAAAATGTAGTTATATATTTAGTTTTTGGCTTATTATATATTTCAACTTTATTTTTAATAGCTGGAATAGAAAATCAAAATCATACAATATCAAAATCAGTTTTATTATTTGGATTTATAGTAAATACAATATATATAACATATTTATATATATTTAATTTTGATATATATAAATATGTTATATACCTAGTAGTATTTTTAATAATTTTATTAATAGAAACTATAGTTTTGAGAAAAACAGGTAAACAAAATTATACATTATCAATTTTGATGTTATGTTTTTATATGGTGTTAGCAACAAATGAAGAGGTTGTTATTTTATCTATTATTTTGACATTATTAATGATAGCAATAACACAAATTATAATATCAAGCAAAGACAATAAAAGTGAAATAATAGCAAAAGAACAAAAACAAATACCAATTGGGACATATTTATGCATAAGCAATATTATATTTTTAATACTACAAAACTTTACTATAGGAGTTAATATATGAAAAATATTTTAAAAAATAATAGAGGAATAAGTGGTGCAGATGCATTATTAGCTGTTGCTTTAGTGATATTATTTTCTGGTATTATAACTACATTAGCATATAATATTTATATAACAAGCAACTCTTTAAAAAGGTCATCACAAGCATTAGAATATATTACAAGTACTTTTGAATATATTGCAAATCAATATTATGATGATGTTACAGAAACAAATATAAATAGTTATATTAATGATACTCTAAATGAAAAAGTATCAACAGAGGAATCAGAAAAAGCGCAATATATAGCAAATGTTACTATTACCAACTATAATGAAATGGAAGGAAATACTGATAAATTGGATTTAGTAAAAGAAATTACTATGTCGGTAACATATAATTTAGGAAACAAGAACCAAAAAATAGAAATGAAAACTGCAAAGACAAGAGAAAAACTAGAAGTTCCTAATAGGCCAGAATTAGATTTTATACAAATAACAGAAGGACAATACAAATATGCAATAAAGTATGTAAATGAAAATTGGAAAGTAACGTCTAAAAATGATGCAGATTGGTACAACTATGATAAAGGAATGTGGGCAACAGTTTTAATTACAAGTGAACCAAAGGCAATTGGAGATGCAGTGACTAACGCAGATGGAAGCATAAGATTATGGATACCAAGATTTGAATACAACCCAAATTCTTCTGGTTATGAAGTAAACTTTTTATATAAAAATACAAATAAGCAAATAGTAAATGAAAATGGTACAACAAAAATAATAGATCGAACATTAGAAAAAGTGCCAGAAACTTTTACAAACCAAGGGCAAGATTTAACAGGAGTTTGGATTATAAAAGAAAATTTAGATTCAGATCCTTATAAATTCTTTAATAAAAGTAATTACAAACTAGATGAAGAAAAATATAGTAAAATATGGTAATATCTCAAAAAGCATATAAAAAAATTAATATATATATTATAATAATATATATAATCATGCAAAAGAGGAGGAACTAAAATGGATAGTAAAAAAAGAGGTCCAATAGGTATAGAACTAGTAAGAAGAGGACTAGTAAATGAAGAAGATATAAATAGAGCTTTAGAGTATCAAAGAGAAAATCCAAACAAAAAGATAATAGAAATAATAAATACACTTAGCTTATGTGATGAATACTCTTTAATTCAAGCCTTAGGAGACATTTTAGACGAAAAAGCACTTATTCTAACTCAGAGTGATGTAAAAATAAATCCTTCTGACTATATATCAATAGATGTAATAAAAAAGAATAAAGCTATTCCATTTGAAATAACAGGTAACAAAATAAAAGTATGTTTTGCAGACACTTTGGATAAAAAAGCAGTTGAAATTGTTAGACTAATTCTTTTAAATAAAGGATTGGTAATGGAAAAATATATTACATTTGAGAAAAATATAAATCAAATAATAGAAGCATTAGAAGGAACAGCTACAGATAATATAAACTCAAATGCAGATACAACAGGTCTAGTTGACAGCATAATAAAAACAGCGATAAAGAAAAGAGCAAGTGATATCCATATTGAGCCATTAGATGACCAAGTAAGAGTAAGATATAGAATAGATGGAGAATTGGTAAATGCTGTAAAAATTCCGAAAGAAAAACAATCACAAATAATAGGAAGATTAAAAGCAATATCAAATATGTATCAGGAAAAACAAGAATCTCAAGATGGTAGAATTATAATGTATCCAGACTACAATATTCGTGTTTCTTCACAAAAGAATATTTATGGAGAAAAATTTGTTTTAAGGTTATTAAAAAAGAATATGAATATTAGAGAACTTTCAGAGTTGGGATTTCCTGGTGATGAAAAATTTATTAAATCTAGCTTTAATAAAAGAAATAGTATAACTATAGTTGCGGCACCTACAGGTGAAGGAAAAACGACAACCTTATACAGTATAATAAATTATTTAGATAAGCCACAAATTAATATAACAACAATAGAAGACCCAGTTGAAATTCGTATTGCAGGATTAAATCAAATAGAAATAAATGAAAAATTAACATTTTCTGATTCTTTAAGAACAGTGTTAAGACAAGACCCAGACATAATATTAGTTGGAGAAATTAGAGATAGAGAAACAGCAGAAATAGCAGTACAAGCTGGACAAACAGGACACTATGTCTTATCAACAATCCATACCATAGATAGTATAGAGGTAATAACAAGATTAAGGAAAATGGGTGTATCAAACTATGATATTTCTAGCACAGTTGGTACATCAGTATCACAAAGACTTGTAAGAAAAGTATGTAAAAAATGTGCAAGGAAAAGAGAATTCAATGACAGAGAGAAAGAAATAATAAAAAAAATCGGAGAAAAATATAACGTTGAATTTGATCTAACAAATAAATATACTTATGATCCTGTCGGATGTAAAGAATGTAATAATAGTGGATATTATGACAGAATAGGAATATTTGAAGTTCTATCACTAGATGATAATATAAAAGAATTAATAGTAAATGGAGCATCTAGTATTGAAATAAGAAAAGAAGCATTAAAAGGAAACTTTAAACCATTAGTAGTTGATGGAATTAAAAAAGTAATAGATGGAATAACAACACTAGATGAACTTGATAAAAAAATTATATTATACTAGGGGGAAAACGAAAATGTTAAACATGAATAAAGTTTTAGATGAAGCAATAGAAAAAGATGCATCAGACGTACATTTGATTTTTGGATTAAAACCTATACTTAGGGTAGCTAGAGAGTTACAAGAAAGCGAAATAGCAGATGTATTAGGAGAAGATGAATTATATGAAGCATATGACTATTTTGTAAGAGGTAATATAGATAAAGATGAGATATATCAAGAAACAAAGAGGCTTGATACATCATTTGAATATGGTACTATTAGATTAAGGGTGAACATATCATCAGCAGACGATAAGCCAATATTCACATTAAGAATTATAAAAAATACATTACCAAAATTTGAAGAATTAGGAGTTCCAGATATTGTTAGAAGAATGACACTTCAACCACAAGGATTAATTTTAGTAACAGGAAAAACAAATTCACGGAAAAACAACAACATTAAATGCTTTAATAAATGAAATAAATGAAAAAGAAAATAAAAAAATATTAACACTAGAAAAACCAGTTGAGTTTAAGCATCAATGTAAAAAATCTGTAATTGTACAAAAAGAAGTTGGTAGAGGTGGAGATGTTCCTAATTTTAGAGATGGCGTAAAAAATTCATTAAGAGAAGACTGTGATATATTAGTAATTGGAGAGATTAGAGATAGAGAAACAATGGAAGCTGCAATAGATATGGCAGAATCAGGACATTTAGTAATAGGAACATTACATACAAAATCATGTGCAGAAACAATAGATAGAATGATAAACTTCTACGAAGTAAGAGATCAAGCAAGTATAAAGTATTTAATGTCAGCACTATTAAAATTGGTAGTATCACAAAGATTATTAAAGGGCACAGATGGAAAATTAGTATTACTACCAGAAGTAATGGTTGTAGATAATATTGTTGCAGGATGTATAAGAAAAGAAAAATTTAGTGTATCTGAATTAGAAGACGCAATTCAATCTAATATAGATAAAGGAAGTATAAGTTTAATCAATTCTATTGCGCAATTATTTGTAGATGATAAAATAACATTGCAACAAGCAAAATCTCAAATAGAAGAAAAAAATATAGAAGTTTTAAACAGAACAATAATGCAAATGAAAATAAAAAGAGGACAAACTCAAAACTAAAAGAATGGAGGACTCTAAATGCCTATATATATTTATAAAGCTGCAACTAAGAATGGGCAAGTCGTTAGAAATAGAGTAGAAGAAGTAAATAGGTTTATGCTCTTAAGAAGACTAAAAAATAATGATCTTTTGCCAATATCTGTTACACAAGTAAATGCAAGAGGAAGCAAAACTATAAAAAAACAAAAAAAGAATGTAGAAAGCAGTAGTAGTATACTTAAAAGCATAAGAAGTAAAGAAATAGAAAAAAGAATGATGTCTAGAAAAGAAAGAATAAAAGCGAAGCTTTTTTCTAATGTTACTAGTGCAAAAATTACACAAAAGGATTTGGTAATTTTTACGCAGGATTTCTATTTGTTAAAAAAGGCAAATTTTAACAATATACATGCATTAACTACAATTATAGAAAGTACACAAAATCCATCACTTAAAGGAATTTTAGAAGATATACTTTTAGGAGTGGAAGCCGGAGAAAATATGTATACAACAATGGAATACTACGAAGGAGTGTTTCCACCAATATATATAAATATGATTAAAGTTGGAGAACTTTCAGGTTCGCTTACAAGAGCTTTAGAGCAGGCTGTTAAATATTTAGATGATAGTATGGAACTAACAAGAAAGATAAAATCAGTATTAGTACCAAATCTTGTTATGTTTTTTGGACTTTTAGTTTTATTAATTGGTGGAACAGTTATTGCAGTTCCTTTTCTTCAAGGAGTTCTTGATTCTGTTGGAAGCCAAGATCAATTACCTAAAATAACATTATGGTTTGCAGATTTTCTTGACAGATTAGCTGCACATTGGTATATACCGGTTTTGGTAATATTGGCAATAGTTAGTGGAGTTTATTTTTATATAAGAACACCACAGGGAAAATATAATTTTCATTATTTTAAATATAGAATGCCTGTATTTGGAAGATTAATATATGCATTAGATTTTACTAGATTAATGAGAGCTGTTTTATTAAATTTACAAAATGGAATGAGATTACAAGATTCCTTAGAAACAAGTAAAAATATAGCAACAAATTTAGTAATGTTATCATTAGTAGAGTCATCTATAAATAATATATTAATAGGGCAAAGTTGGATAGAACCTTTCGAAAAAGCAGGATTCTCTGCACCAATGGCTATAGAAATGTTAAAAATAGGTATGCAAACTGATTTATCAGAAATGATACAAAAATTATTAGATTATATGGACATAGAAATAGAAGAAAGCATGAAGAGAATAACAAAAGTATTACCACAAATAGTATATGTTATAGTTGGTATATTATTAATATTTGTAACAGTAGTAGTCTTAGTACCTTTAATCCAAATGTACATGGGTACATGGTTGTTCTCTGCATATCTATAAATTTAATTTGTTAGAAAGGAAAATATATATGAGAATCGGTATTGATGTTGGCGGTAGCCATGTTGGATTGGGACTTATAGATAAAAATGGCAAATTAATATTAAAAGAAGAAATAGACTACAATAGAAGACAACAAGATATGTCTAATATAGTATTAGAAACAATAATTGAACTTATAAATAAAATTATAAGCGAAAATAAAATAAAAAAAGAAGAAATAGAAAGTATTGGACTTGCATTTCCAGGCACAGTGTCAGAAACAGCTGTTATAAAAGCAGAAAATTTGGGAATAGAAAATTTAGAAATTGTTAAAACACTAAAAAAGCATTTTAATGTTTCAATACATTTAGAGAATGATGCAAAATGTGCAGCAATTGCAGAAAAAAAATTTGGGAGTTTAAAACAATATGATGATGCCATTTTTTTGATAATTGGTACAGGAGTTGGTGGAGCTGTCTATTTAAATGGAAATCTATTAAGACCTAAAAGATATTCTGGATTTGAAGTTGGGCATATGGTAATAAATAAAGATGGAATAAAATGCAATTGTGGAAGAAGAGGATGTTTCGAAACTTGTTGTTCAATGAGAAGACTAAAAGAAAAAATAAAAAATGAATTTAATTTAGATACAATAGATGGTATAAAAATAAGAGAATTTATGGAACAAAATAAGAATAACCAGAAATTAAATGGAATATTAGATGAATATACTCAAGATTTGGAAACAGGAATAGCAAATCTAATAAATATATTTGAGCCACAGGTAATATCAATAGGTGGTAGTTTTGGACATTATGATATACTATTAAAAAAATTACGAGACAAAATAAATGAAAAAACAGAATTATATAATAAAGAGCAAATTCCTGAGATTGTAATAGCAAACCTAAAAAATGATGCGGGAATGATAGGAGCAGCAATGATTTAAAAAATAGAACCTTATCTATTATGAAGTGCACCCCATTTAGTAGACACAAATAAAAAATAGATTTGTGTTAAAATAT
>CALYZR010000018.1 GCA_945610215.1 uncultured Clostridium sp.
TAATACTTGTAATGCTGCTACTGCTTCATTAGTTTCTTCTTCGTTACTAATTGATAATTTTACTTCTTCTGTTTTTGTTATTGCATCTTCGGTTTTTAATTTGTCTTTAAGTTCTAGTACTATTCTTGCTGCTGTTTTTTTGCCTATTCCTGGTATTTTTACTAACTTAGATATATCATCTGATATTACAGCTAATGCAAAACTTGATGGACTTATTTCAGAAAGCATTGCTATTGCAGATTTTGCTCCGATTCCACTTACTTGCAATAAAAGTTCAAACATCCTTAATTCTTCATTTGTATTAAAGCCATATAAACTAATATTATCTTCTCTTACATAGTAATGTGTATATACTTTAACAATTTCTCCAATTTCTCCTAGCTTTTCTATTGAATTTGTTGCCATAAATATTTTATAGCCAACTCCACCCACATCTATTACGACATAATTATTTGATTTTTGTTCTAAATTTCCTTTTATATATGCAAACATTTTATTTTCTCCTTGCAAACAAATTTTCTGTACTTATTTTATCATACAAAAATTATTTTGCAATAGTTTATATAAAATTTATTATCTAATTAAATTTTAAAAAACAAAGCAGTCATTTTGTTTGACTGCTCTATCTTTTTATTCAACTGTTACTGATTTTGCTAAATTTCTTGGTTTATCTACATCTAATCCTTTTTCTTTTGAAATATAATATGAAAGCACTTGCATTGGTATTACAGAGAGTATTGGTGAAATAAATGGATTTGTTTTTGGTATTCTTATTACTGTATCAAACCCGTCATTTTTTATATCTTCACTTGTAATTAATAATACTTTTGCCCCTCTTGTTACTACTTCTTGAACATTACTTATTGATTTTTCTACTAATTTCTTGTCTGTCATTGTTGCAACCACTGTTACCCCATTTTCTATTAAAGCAATTGGTCCATGTTTTAATTCTCCTGACGCATATGCTTCTGAATGAATATATGATATTTCTTTTAATTTTAATGAACCTTCTAAGCTTACTGCATAGTCTGTTCCTCTTCCCAAGAAAAACATATCTTTCTCTTTATATACTTTCTTTGCAAATTTTTTTACTTCTTTTAAATCTTTTAAAATTTCCTCCACTTGCGATGGCAATTTTAAAATATCTTTTTTTAATACCTTTATTTCTTCTAAATCCGCTGTTTCCATTTTTTCTGCGAAATACAGACCTAATATGCTAAGAAGTACAACCTGAGAAGTATATGCCTTAGTTGATGCAACTGCTATTTCTGGTCCTGCATGTGTATATATTGAATAATCTGCCTCTCTTGTTATAGAACTTCCTATTACATTTGATATTGCAAGTGTTTTTGCCCCTTGTGATTTTGCAAGTTTTAAAGCAGCTATTGTATCTGCAGTTTCTCCTGATTGACTTATATATATTGCAAGTGTTTTTTCATTTATTATTGGATCTCTGTACCTAAATTCTGATGCAATATCTACCTCTACCGGAATTTTGCAAAGCTTTTCGAATATAGATTTTGTAGCTAATCCTGCATGCATTGCAGTTCCGCATGCTACAATATATATTTTATTTAAATTTTTTAAATATTCTTTTGTAAAGTTTAAATCTTCTATCTCTATATGACCATTATCTAATTTTGCACCAATTGTTTCTCTTATTGCATTTGGTTGCTCATTTATTTCTTTTAGCATAAAATCTTCGTATCCATCTTTTTCTGCACTTGCTGCTCCCCATTCTATACTTTTTATTGGTTTATTTATTTTGTTTAAATCTTTATCATAAAAAATAACATTATCTTTTGAAAGTTCTACAATTTCATTGTCATCTAAAAGATAAAAATCTTTTGTATAAGAAAGAATTGCTGGTATATCTGATGATATATAATTTTCTCCATTTCCTTTTCCTATAACTAGCGGGCTGTCTTTTCTTACAATAAACATTTTGTCATTCTCACATGTAGCTAATATTTCTATTGCATAGCTTCCTTTTAAATCATTACATGTATCTTTTATTGCTTTTAATAAATCCTTTTCTTTCGTAAAATAGTAATGTATTAAATTTGGTATAACCTCTGTATCTGTTTGTGATAAAAATTTATATCCTTTTTCTGTTAAAAAATTTCTTAATTCATGATAGTTTTCTATTATTCCATTATGAACTACTGCAAAAGAACCAGAATTATCCATATGGGGATGAGAATTTTCTTTTGATGGTTTTCCATGTGTTGCCCATCTTGTATGAGCAATACCAGCTGTTCCTTCTAGAGAATCTATCCCCTCTAAATTATATAAATTATTAACTCTTCCTTTGTCTTTTTTTACAACAATATTATTTCTTTCCATTACAGCAATTCCTGCTGAATCATAACCTCTATACTCTAATCTTAAAAGTCCATTAATTAATATTGGAGTTGCTTTTTTATCTCCTATATAACCTACAATTCCACACATAGTGTACCTCCTAAAAATTTCTAAAATGGAATTGAAAGTATTTTTAGTAAATTAAGGTTTATATTACTTTTGTTCTAATATTACTATTAGTTTTTGTGTAATATATAATGACAACCTTCTTGCCATAGAACCATCCGCCGAATTTTTCGATAGGTTCTAATCCTCGTCAACAATATTTTACTAATATGCTAAATATTGTCCTGGCGCTATATTTTTAACTTTACTCCTTTCTTATAAAATTTATTTACTTAAAAAATCTTTCAATACTGTATTATATTACACTAATATTAATTTTGAAGCAAGTCTTTTATAAAAATTATAATTTGTATCGTCATTTTTATTAATTTTAAAAAAAATTCATTTTACAATTTTATGCTGTTATGGTATTATATATTTGGTTATAATATATATAAGGAGTATTCTTATGAAAAATTATTATGAAATTTTAGAAGTAAGCGAAAATGCATCAGACGAAGTAATTGAAAAAGCTTATAAAACATTAGCGAAAAAATATCATCCTGATATTCAATCTAAAGGTAATTTGCGTTTTGCAGAAAATAAATTCAAAGAACTTACAGAAGCTTATGAAGTATTGTCCAATAAAGCTCTTAGATCTCAATATGATAAAGAAATGGGCTTTAACTCTAATAATTATGACGTGTATAATAACTTATATTCTGAACAAGAAAGATTAAAGCAAGAAGTTCAAAATTTAAAAATGGAAAAAGAATCTCAAAAATATATAAATAAAAAACAAAATGAACGTATTTATTCTTTAAATCCTAAAAAATATTTTCAAATAATTGGTACTGCACTTTATAATGAAACTAAAAAGGACAAAAAAGAGCGTTCAAAAGACATATTAGCTCTTATTTTAACTATTATAATTGTTACAATCATAGTAATTATATTTTGGAAAGTACCTGCTTTAAAAAAACTTCTTTTTCCATAATAATAAATAAAGTGGAAGAAAATCTCTTCCATTTTTTTATTTTTTATAGTATAATATTTTTGGTGATTATATATTGTTAGGAGGAAAAAATATGTGGTGTTTTTGGTTAATTGCTGCTGGAATATTTTTTGTATTTGAAATTATTACAACAGGTTTTTTAGTTTTTTGGCTAGGAATAGGTGCATTGCTTGCTATGATTACTAGTTTTATAACCGAAAATATAGCTATTCAAACAGGAGTATTTGTTATTTCTTCTGCAATACTTATACCACTTACAAAGCCATTAGCAGATAAGTTTATTAGCAATAAAGATACTGCTCCAACAAACACTTACTCTTTAATTGGAAAACACGGAATTGTAACAATTGATATTAACCCAATTGAAGCAACTGGCCAAATAAAAGTAAATGGAGAAATTTGGTCTGCCAAAACAGAAGATGAACTATCAATACCAAAAGGAACAGAAGTGGAAGTTTTAAAAATTGATGGTGTTAAGTTAGTAGTTAGCCCTATTAAAGTAACTTCTATATTATAGTCATTACTATTTTAATATATATATTTTTTAAGGAGGTAAAACATGGCATTTTTAATTATACTATTAGTTATAATTTTAATTATAGCATTTAAATCAATTAAAGTCGTTAGACAATCAGAAGTTTACATCATTGAAAGACTTGGTAAATTTCATAAAATTGCTGACGCTGGACTTACAATAATTATTCCATTTGTTGATCATGTAAGAAGTGTTGTAAGTTTAAAAGAACAAACAATGGATATACCACCACAAGGAGTTATTACAGAAGATAATGTTACAATTACAATAGATACTGTTGTTTTCTATCAAATTACTGACCCTGCAAAAGCAGTATACGAAATTCAATCTCTAAAAAGAGGTATTGAATATTTAGCAATTACAACTATTCGTGATATTGTTGGTAAAATGAGTTTAGACTCTACATTTAGTTCAAGAGATTTAATTAATAACCAATTAAGATTATTATTAGATGAAGCAACAGATAAATGGGGATGTAAAGTAAACAGAGTTGAAATTAAAGATATTAGACCACCAGAAGATATTCGTGATGCAATGGAAAAACAAATGAATGCAGAAAGAAATAAAAGGGCTGCTATTCTTCAAGCAGAAGGAGAAAAACAAGCTGCTATTACAATAGCAGAAGGTCAAAAAGAAGCTGCTATTCTTCAAGCAGAAGCTGACAAAGAATCAAGAATTAGAAAAGCTGCCGGTGAAGCAGAAGCAATTCGTGAAGTTGCAAAAGCAAAAGCAAAAGAAATAGAAATGGTTTATGAATCTATTAAAAATGCAAATCCTGATGATAAATTAGTTCAATTAAAATCATTAGAAGCATTGCAAGAAGTTGCAAAAGGAGAAGCTAATAAAGTGTTTATTCCTTTTGAAGCAACAAGTGCACTTGCAAGTTTAGGTTCTATTAAAGAAGTTATGAAGGATGAAAAAAATAAAAAATAAAAAAAGGTGGTTTGAAGTGAACCCCAAAAAGTTCACTTCAAACCATCTTTTTTTATTACTTTATTCTATTATCCAAGCCGTATCACTAGTTTTTCCATCTCTTCCTGTTAACTCACCATTTTCTTTTATTGTTGTGTTAATTTTAGTATCTTCATACAGTTCTATTACCGGTCTTAAAAAATGTGCTCTTTGATTTGCAGTTATTCCACTTTCTATTTTTCCATATGAATCACTTGAAAAAGGATATCCATCATTGGTAATATTTCCATTAGTAGGATTGCAATAATTCATAGTAAACCATGCCTGTGCTCCATTAAAACGAATAACACGTGATGCAATCCAATATGTTTGTGCACCTTTTTCACCTTTTCTATCATCTCCCAGCACTAAATCTGCTATTAATTCTCCATTATTTTCTTCTGTAACACTATATGTGTATGAATTTGGTGTTACATAAAGGAAACTTTCTGCCTGCGAATATCCCGTATAAATATATCTCTCTCCGTTAATATAATTCCCTGTAATGCTAACAATTCTTCCATTGTCTATATTACTTTGATTTATATTTACTCCACCTGCGCTAAGAGTAAATCCTTCTGTATTTATAGTTTCTGTATCTACGCCTGAGCCATAATCATCTATATATCTATTTGGATAATACGCATTATCTATATTGGTTATTTTTTTACATTCAGATTCGGTTGGTATATATCCAACTAATTCATTTATGTCTTCAATATTAACGCTTCTTGCTCTTCCATACTCTGTGGTATATAACTCATCACACATTCTATTTAATATTTCCACACCATTATTATATAATTGTTCTCCTTTTAGAATGAGTCTTCCATTACTATCTTCACCATTAGTTATTCTGTTTGCACGATTAGAAGCCGAAGCACTTATTAAAGTAACTTTATTACCATCAATTTTTAGCACTCTCCATTCTTCTGGATAAATATCTCTTGAAATTCCTTGTGCCCATCCCATACCTGTTTCATCCGAAGTTGCATATGCTATAACTCCACCAGTTGTCATCTCTTTATAGCCACCTTCCTTAGTTGAAGCATATCTTACATAGTCTCCTACTTCTAAGGTAGCTTTTTCCGTATCTGTCAAGTTACTTTCTCCATTCCACTTATATATTTGTATTTCTTCTAACCATTTTTGTTCTTCTACATTTGTTACTATTTCTGGTAAGTAGTAAAGAGTTCCTTTATATACTATTAATTTATCTTTGAATTGTTCTTTTAAACTTTGTGTTAAATCTAAATCATCTATTTCAATATCATTAATTGCTCTTTCATAATCATTGGCATTAGTTGCTGCCACCATTGCTTTTTTATGTTCTAACGATTCTTTTATCATACTTGCATCTGTTTGATATGAACCTCTCTTTGTAGTATTTATTAAGCCTCCACTTATCACAACATTTATTGTTACTCCTACTAATATTAGCATTACAATAATTGTTATAATTAATGCAATTAAAGTTATAGCTTTATCGTTTGTTTTTATCATTTCTTCCTCCTTAGTAAATAATTATTATGGAAATTAATGGATTATTAATTCTATAATATTTTACACTTATTGCCTTTTATTGTCAATATATTACATTTAAAAGACGTGCTTAAAACAGCACGTCTTTTAAATTTTTTATAATATACTCCTCTTATTCTTCTAGTCCGAAGCTCACTCCAAGTGCATCATTTATTTTATTCATTACAATTCTATCATCAATATGCCCTATTTTTTCTTTTAGCCTACTTTTATCTATTGTACGAATTTGTTCCGCTAGAATTACCGAATCTGCTTTTAATCCAAATTCTTTTGAATCCAATTCAATATGAGTAGGTAATTTATTTTTATTCATTTGAGAAGTTATCGCTGAAACAATTACAGTAGGACTATATTTGTTTCCTGTATCATTTTGTATTACTAAAACAGGCCTTATTCCTCCTTGTTCTGAGCCAACTACCGGGCTTAAATCTGCATAAAACATATCTCCTCTTCTTATTACCATATTCTTCACTCCTGCTACTTTTATTAATTAATTTTTTTGTATATTTTAGATATGAGTTTGAGATTAAGAATATAATTTACTTAGCCTTCTTTTGTATTATATATCACTTTCTAGTGGACTTAATTTAAATGCTAAAACATCTTCTTCTTGTAAATTATTTATTTTTATCTCATTATATAATATGTAAATTATATTTTTTTGTGTTACATCTTGTATTTCCATTCTTGTTGGTTTAGATGTTTTTTTGTCAATATATAGCTTTTTATGATTTATATATTTATTGCCATTTTTTGCACTTGTTTCTAATATTATTTCATTTTCATTTTCCGTTATATTATTTTCACCAGAATCTAAGTAATCATCAATAAAAGAACTTAGGCTTAAAGCATTATCTCCTATGCATTGATAGTTTTCATAAATCTTACTTAAATTAATATTGTTATTTTCA
This sequence comes from uncultured Clostridium sp., assembly GCA_945610215.1. Taxonomy (GTDB): domain Bacteria; phylum Bacillota; class Clostridia; order TANB77; family CAG-508; genus CAG-452. The sequence goes on from CALYZR010000018.1 coordinate 7,364, forward strand.
ATCTTTAAACTAGAGCCATCATATATGGTCTTTAATCCTTTTATGTTCTCTGGTTCTAACACTTCTTGCTTATATATCCCATTTTCTTTTATATACTGTTCTTTTATTAGATATGAATTGTTATTTTTATTTGAATTTATTTCTAGCTTATAAGTTGCCTCATATGAACTAATACCTAAAATATAGTTTTTTACATCATCAGCTGATTTGATACTTATATTATTGCCAGATTTAAATAATTTATAATTGGATTTTATAAAAAATATTAATATTATCATTATTATAATAATTACAATTGTTATTATTTTTTTCAATTGAATTACCTCCTTATTAAATTTACAAATTCTTACAATTTTCCTGCTTTATTAGCAAAAAAAAGAATAGCTAATTGCTATTCTTTTATAAATTTATTCATAATGAATTAAAATATTCTTCCAGACAGGCTTGTAATTCATTTACGCTTTCTATTCTATTTATCTTTTCTCTTATTTTGCTTGATTCTTTAAGATTTTTTATATACCAACATATATGTTTTCGCATTTCCCTTATTGCTATATATTCCCCTTTTTCTTCTACTGCTAAATTTATATGTTCTTTTATTATTTTTAGCTTTTCTTCTTTGGAAATTTCTTTTTTCTCTCCACTTATTATTTCATTTATAATCCATGGATTACCAAGTGTTGCTCTTCCTATCATGATTCCATCTACATTACAATAATCAAACATTCTTTTAGCATCTTCTATGCTTTTTACGTCTCCATTACCTATTACTGGTATACTAACAAATTTTTTTACTTTTTTTATTATTTCTAAATCTGCTCTTCCACCATAGTATTCTTCTCTTGTTCTTCCATGTATAGTTATTGCAGAAGCTCCTGCTTGTTCAATAATTTTAGCTACCTCAATAGCATTTATATTATCTTTATCCCATCCTTTTCTCATTTTTACTGTTACTGGTTTTTCTACTGTTTTTACCACTTCTTGTACTATTTCTCCTATTAAATTTGGATTTAATAAGAGTTTGCTCCCATCACCATTTTTTACTACTTTTGGTGCTGGACATCCCATATTTATATCTATAATATCAGCAATTTCTGATACTTTTTTTGCTGCAAAAGCCATTATTCTAGGGTCATTTCCAAAAATTTGGACTGCTATTGGTTTTTTTTCATCTTTTACATTAAAAAGTTTTATTGTTTTTTCATCATTGTAAAATATAGCTCTACTACTAACCATTTCTGTAAATACTAAACCTGGATTACTATACTTTTTGCATATTTTTCTAAATGCCAAATCTGTTATA
>CALYZR010000019.1 GCA_945610215.1 uncultured Clostridium sp.
ATAACTTATCTAACAAAAATGTTACCCTTGACATATATCCTGTAGTTTCTAATATTGATATGCAAAGAAATAATATAATAAGCTGTGGTACAAATCCTAAAACAGCGCCAACACCTGCAATTATTCCATCTACTACTAGGCTTGTTGACCAGTTAGATGCTCCTAAATTTGTTAAACCAGTTCTTACTATCTCTCCAAAGTTTCCTACCATTTTTGAAATCCAGTCAACAGTAAAGCTTCCAACTACTCCCACTGATAAGTAATATACTAAAAACATTATTCCTATAAAAATTGGAAATGCTAAAAATTTATTTAAAAATATTTTGTCTAATTTATCTGACATAGTTTCTTTTATTGGTATTATTGTTGTTGATTTGTTTTTTATTTTAACAATATACTCATATCTAGCATTTGCAATAATCTCTTCTATATCCATTTTGTATATTTCTTCCAGTCTTTGCCTACTGTTTTTTACGCTTCCTTTTTGATAGTTTTGATATAATTTATCATTTTCTAGTATTTTTATAGCTATAAATCTATTTGTTTTAAATTCATTTCTAATTTGTACTATTTCATTTTCTATATCAGATTTAAATATTTCCTTGCTTATAACCTTTTCATTATTATATTTATTTATTGTATTTTTTAGTTTTTCTATTCCTGTTGCTTTTAATGCAGATATAATTACAACATCTGTTCCTAGTTCTTGTGATAATTTTTTTTCATCTATATGTATTCCTTTTTTTTCCAATCTATCTGCCATATTAAGTGCTATTATAACTTTTGTATCTAACTCCATAAGCTGTGTAGTAAGGTATAAGCTTCTTTCTATTGATGTAGCATCTACTATATTTATTATTACATCTGGCTTCTCTTCTAATACAAATCTCCTTGAGACCTCTTCTTCTACTGTATATGGGCTAAGAGAATAGATACCTGGTAAATCAACTAGGTCATCTCCCAAATCTTTTATTTTTCCTACTTTTCTTTCTATTGTTACTCCTGGCCAATTACCTATTTTTTGGTTTGTTCCAGTAAGTAAATTAAAAAGTGTGGTTTTTCCACAATTTTGGTTACCAACTAATGCAATTTTCATTATAGTACCTCCACATCTATACACTTCATTTCTTCTTTTCTAATGCAAAGCTCATATCCTCTAAGTTCTATATCAACAGGATCTCCCATTGGTGCAATCTTTTTTATTAAAATTTCTGTTCCTTTTGTTATTCCCATATCTAATAAATGCCTTCTTACGTCTGGTTTGTCCAAATGCAAGCCTAAAACTTTTGCTTTTTGTCCTATTTTTAAATTACTTAAATATGTATGATCTCCTTTTTTTAATATTTGTTTGCTCATTTTTATCTCCTTTGTATAAATTGTAGTTTGTGTGAGGGGGAATTCTAGGGACTGTCCCTTAAAATCACCCATTCGGGGGATTTTTGGGACTGTCCTGAATTCACCCGAATGAACACAAATTACAATTTATATAATTAATTATATTATCTATAAAGGACAAGTATGCGTAAAAAAAAACAAAAGGAAAAATTCTTTTGTTTTTTTTTCTCTTTATTTTTTTATTTTTATTAGCATTTTTTCTATCCAACCTTTTTTATATTTTAATGATACATATCCAATTGTAGATATTGCAAATGCTCCTATGCAGTCTACTATTAAATCCTCCATAGTATCTGATAAAGCTGCTCTTCCCATAAGCTGTGTTCCATTTTCTAATGCGAATTTTTGCATATTTAATCCTAGTATTCCGTCAAATGTAAATTCATATATTTCCCATATTACACCAAGTGAAACAGCAAAGGCAAAGGCAAATATTGCAACGAATATTGGTGATAATTTTACATGTACTTTTTCGTGTTTGTTTAAAATATTAACGAAAGAAAATCCCAATGCTCCTAGCATTGCTCCACTACATGTGTGAAGTATTGTATCCCAATGTGGCACTCTATAATAAAAATTTCTTACTTCCCCTAAGAATACCGCTCCCCATAAAAATAAGACATATACAATATACATATTTGTTGGTATTACTATTTTCAGTTTTTTTGACAACATATTTGGCAAAAAAAACGCAATTACTCCTAATACGCATTGAGTAAGCATTAATATATAGTCTGTTTTTACTCTTAGTCCCTCTATTTGTTCTACGTTTGTAGTTGGAGAAACAATAATCTTATAAATTATAAACGCCATTGGTGCTATAAAACTTATAAGTACAATCATTCCTATTATTGATTTCCAGTTTCTTTTTCCCTTTTCTTTCATTTATTCCTCCTATTATACTTTATTATATGTATAGCTTTATTAAATATCATAAATATATGTTGCTTCTAAATCTGCTTCATGAGTATATAATGCAAGTGGATATTTTTTATAGGCTTGTCCTATTGTTCCATATAACTCTTTTGGTTCTGTAAATCCCATATGCCATCTTATAGCATATTTTTCTTCTGGTGTTAATTTTATAAACTCACTAATCATCATTACAGATTTTTCTCCATGTCCATATGGAATAGTGTCTTCTACTGTATAATATGGTACTTGCTCCCATACTCCATTATTTTTTACGTTTCTATAATCTATTTTATAAAAATTTGTTTTACATATATCATGTAATAATGCAACGATTTTTACAGAATCGTTATCTTCCACTTTTGTTTTTAATATCTCATATACTTTCATACTATGTTCAAGTAGTCCACCTTCAAAATTTCCATGGAATCTTGTACTTGCTGGTGCTTCAAAGAAATCTGTACTTTCTAAAAATTCTATTAATCTATCCATTCCTTCTCTATTTATTTCTTTTAATAATTTTATAAATTCTTCCTTCATTGTATACTCCTTAATTTTGCTCTTTTTTTAGTAAATCTCTTATTTCTTCTAGTAATAGAACTTCATCAGATTTTTTTGGTTCTTCTACTACTTCTTCTTTTTCCTTATTTATTTTACTCATAAATTTATTTACAATTCTTACTAGCATAAATATGCAAAATGCTATTATTAAAAAGTCTAATACATTTTGAATAAAACTTCCGTATTTAATTTCTGCATTTCCTATTTTTGCAGTTAAACCTGTAAAATCAATTCCTCCTATTATAACTCCAATTAATGGCATTATAATGTCTCCAACTAATGATGTCACTATTTTCCCAAATGCTCCGCCAATTATTACTCCTACTGCTAAATCCATTACGTTCCCTCTTGCTATGAATTTTTTAAATTCCTTTAACATATCTATTTCTCCTTTTATTCCTTAATATCAATATTTTTATATCAAATTTAGTTGTATTTTGTCAATCCTCAAAATTTACAAAAAAGATTTGCGGAGATTCAATTTTGAATCTCTGCTTATAGTGTTTTTATTTGTTTATCATGATCCGTTTATAATATCAAGTTTGTTTTTAAATAAAAAGAATATTAATACATTTTATTTAAAAGTTTCTTCTATTTGCTCTAATGCCAATTTTAGTTTTTCTCTTGGAAGTGCAATATTTATTCTTTGAAATCTTTCTCCAGGTTTTCCAAACATATTTCCTCCATCGAGCCATATTTTTGCTTTATTACTCATTTTGTCCTCAATCTCTTCATCTGTTAATCCAGTTTCTCTAAAATCTAACCATAAAAGATAGGTCCCCTCTGGTTCTATTAATTTTACATTTGGTAATTTTTCTTTCAAAAATTCTCTTACTAAATTAATGTTTTCAATCAAATATTCTTTTAACTCATTTAACCATTCTTCGCCATTTTTGTATACAATTTCACATGCTACTATTCCCATTGTATTAATTAGACTATATCCTGTTTTACACATTTCTTTTTGGAACATTTCCCTTATCTTATTATCTGGAATAAATATATTTGACACTTGTAATCCTGCAATATTAAAAGTTTTACTTGGTGCTGTACAAACAATCATATTATTTTGATATTCTTTATAATTAATTAGTGATGTGTGTGTTCCTTGCCACACAAAGTCGCTATGTATTTCGTCACATACAATAAAAACGTTATGTTCTTTACATATTTTTATTATTTTCGAAAGTTCTTCTTTACTCCAAACTCTTCCTACTGGATTGTGTGGAGAACATAGTAAGTATAATTTTACTTTATACTTTTTAATTTTTTCCTCTAAATCTTTAAAATCTATTTCGTAATGATATTTCTCAGTAAGTACCAAATCACTACTTATTATTTTTCTATTGTTATTTTCAATTACTTCTGAAAATGGATAATATACAGGATTATTTATTAAAACATAGTCATTTTCTTTAGTTAATGTTTTTACAGCTGTTGCTAATGCAAAAACTATTCCAGGGGTATTTACTATCCATTCTTTTTTTATATCTATACTAAAATGTTTTTTGTACCATTTTTTTACTAATTCTTTATAAGTATCATCTGGTTTAGAATATCCAAATATTCCATGATCTACTCTTTTCTTTATCTCATTTAGTATATTCTCTGGTAGTTTAAAATCCATATCTGCAACCCACATAGGAAATATATCATCTGGTTTTCCTTTCTCTTCTTTAAAATCGTATTTTAAACTTTTAGTATTATACCTGTTTATTTCTTTATTAAAATTCATATACCTTTCTCCCCCTTATCTTATTATTTATAATTGAATTTTATCATTAGTAAATTCCATTTTCAATGCTATTGAGAACAAAGATTTTTGGCACAAAATTTAACAAAAAAAGAACAAAGCGACGTAGTCGCCCTTTGTTCTCGCCGATTTGAGTTTCCGAATAAAATGAGGAAATCTCAAAGGCAATAGCGATTGTAGCATTTTTATATAATAAAAATTTCGGAGAAATTTCTTATTATATAAAAAAGCAAGTGAAAATGAAATCTCACTCGCTTTTGGTGCAGTTAACTTTTAGCTCTTATTTTGATTATAAATAAATGGAATAACAAACTAAAAAAGATAATAAGTAAAAAGCTTATTATCTTTTAATATTTATAATTCTTCAAACATATCAATTTTCCATGTATTATTAATCTTTCTTAAAATTATATATTCATCTAATTCAAAGAATGAACTTTTTTCGCTAATCGCAACTATCATATTGTCATCATATAATTTTACATCAAATGTTCTTTTTCCTTGATTCGTAACCCCAAAAATCGTACTTATAAATTCTTTTTTACTATGTGAATATTTGTTTTCAGAAGCAAATATATAATAATTTCCATCTTTATGTGCATATGGTGTATCTGTAAATTCTGTCTTAATATAATTTATAGCACGTTCTGTGAAATATGGCTCAATTTTTGAAAAATCTAATTTATATGCTTCTGCATTAATTACTCCACCAACAGTTCCTTCTTCTCCAACTGAAATAATTACTGTGTTTGTTCCCGTTAATCCGATACCCTCTTGTACATTATCATAGGCTTTTCCATATATATCTTGAACTATCTTTGTTGCTTCCTGTTTTGTTACAAAATCTTCAGATTTCTCTTCATTTACTTGAGCTGTTATCTTTTTCTCACCTTGCAAACTAGATTGTTTTTCATCTGATAATTTTGATATTTCATCATTATTTTTTATAAAACCAAAATAGTAAACTATACATAAAGCAACTATTAATAATATAATGATAACTATACTAATTGCAATTCCTAAACTTACTTTAATTGTTTTCTTTTCATCCACAATATCACTCTCCTTTTCATTAGTAAATACATAATATTACCTTCATTTTTATTTGACAATATTTTTTTAAATTTCATTTTATTCATAAGAAGGCTTACTTACAATTACAATATCTGTTTTTCCTTTAATTATATCTTCATATATTTTTAAATCCGCATTAATATTTTATAATATTGCAATTATTAAACCAATAATAAAAGATATTACATTGTTTACAAAGGATAGCTTAAAACCAGATATTCTTTTAAATTTTAGTATTTTCTCATATATTTTTCCTTCTATAAAAATCACTATGAACTCCATAATAATAACTATTGTCCAATATAACAATATAATTCTAAAAGTATTTATTATGCCTGCTATAAATACCACTATTGGATTAGTTAATGTGTTTACAGCAATTATTGTTATAATATCATTTTTCTTTCTTATACCTATAACTATTGATATAAATAATTCAATAGCTACTGTTAATATTAGTGAAATTATTAAACTATTTATCATTATCTTTCTTTCCTTAAAATATTAACCTTAATAATCCTCTAAATATAATAATTATAACTGTACCAATATTACATATTATTGATACTGACATTCCATTATATTTCTTGTACTTTAAAACTTTTTTATATATAAATCCTTCAATAATAATAGTTGCTATAAAAAATAATATAACAATAAAGCTACTATCTAAATATAGCAAATTATCTAATATTTGGTATACAAATACTGCTATTGTTTTAACCATAATATTTGCTACTAAAATAGCTACACAATCTTTTCTTTTTACACCAATAATCAAAGAAATAATCATACTAATTAATGCAAATATTGAAACTACAGCAATTATCTTCAATACATTTGATAGACCTTCTTCGTATGAATAAGTTACATGTTTGTATGAAGATTCTATAGATAAGAGCTCACTAGAACTTACCATTATTTTTCCACTCCTTCTTTATAATTCTCTTTCTCTAATTGATTATTCTTATATATTTTTCTTAATATCAATATTGAGATACCCACTACAATAGTTATTACTGCGATTATTGCTATATAATATAAAGGTGAATAATTAATTATCTCAAGTGTACCAACAACATCAGCATAAACAAATTTTCGAATTAAAACTACGTTCAAAAAAGAAATAGCTAATATACTATAAAATATTTTTTTAACACTCTTCATTTTTCACTCTCCTTTCTTTAAATTTTATTGATTTATTATAATATCTTAAAGCAATATATAAAATGATTGATGATATTAACGTTATAATAAATAATCCTATTCTTGTAAATAACTGATTGTAGCCCACAAATGTTGGTACAGCTCCAACAAATAATGCTAATGTAAGCAAGCCAAATGCTAAACCTTTATTATTATTAAAAATATTACTTAAACATATTAGTGTAATCGGCATTGTCATATTAAATAATAAAATAGCAATTATACCAATTACTGGATTTGTAAATGAACATATAAAACATATAGCTGATATTAAAAGAGATATTGAAGTTTTTTCAAATCCTATTTTATCTCCTATAATTCCTCCTAACATTTTTCCAAGCATTACTCCTAATATTGCTAATATTGCAAAAACAAATGATGATTTCCAAGTAAATGATAATATCATACTTACATAACTTCTTATACATACGGTTATAAAGATACATATTATCGCTATCCATTCATTCTTTCCCAATTTTATTGGTTGTATTTCTGAATTACTAACTTCACCTTTTATTTGATTATATAGCCAAAACAATGATATAGCAGAAATTAATAATATCAAAATAACCATATAATATTTATTAAATTCTATTGAAACTGATTTTCCCCCTAAAAATATTCCCATTGCTCCAGTTGATACAAAAATTCCTGAAAGTGTAGCTTTTTTATCACTTATATTTAATACATCGATACCACCGCCAACATGAAACATTGCATTTCCAATTCCAGCTATAAGACATGCTACAATTCCAAAATTTGAAAATCCAAATGCAATTGCAACTAATAAGCAACCAATTGCTGAACATATTGCATTTCTATTTATTTTATCTGCTATAATTCCTATTGGCAGTTGCATTGCAAAAGCAAAGAAATTATATATAAGTATTGCAATAAATAAATTTATACCTGGCCCCATTTTTTGTGTTAATAAGTTACTGACTAATATGGCACATGATAAATCCACAATAAAATGAATAATGCTATATATTCCTACGATTTTCTTATTCATCAAAATCTCCTTTTATTTGTCAATTTCTATTTTTATTCTAGCATAAAAGATATTTTTTTGCCAATAGGGACTGGAAATTTTGGACACAAAATTATTTAATTTAACAGAAAAATAAAAAAGCAAGTGAAAATGAAATCTCACTCGCTTTTGGTGCAGATGGCCGGAATCGAACCGGCACGGTTTATTCAACCGCAGGATTTTAA
>CALYZR010000020.1 GCA_945610215.1 uncultured Clostridium sp.
TCTTCTATTTCTTCTTTACTTAAAAAAGTTAATTTCTTTAAGTAGCTTATAATCATTGAATCTTCAAGGTTAATTAAGTATTGATATAACTCATAGCTAGATGTTTTGTTTTTGTCTAACCATAATGCATTTCCTTCTGTTTTTCCAAATTTAACACCATTTGAATCTGTAACTAATGGCATTACCATTCCATATGCTGTTTTATCTGTTTTCTTTCTAATTAATTCAATTCCAGATGTTATATTTCCCCATTGGTCTGAACCTGCAACTTGAAGAACACAGTTCTTTGTTTCAAATAAATGTAAGAAGTCTAACGCCTGTAAAATCATATATGAAAATTCTGCATAAGTAATACCTGTTTCCATTCTTGATCTTACTTTATCTTTTGCTAGCATATATCCGACATTAAAATATTTTCCATAATCTCTTAAAAAGTCTATAACATTTATATCTTTTGTCCAGTCGTAGTTATTTACAACTTCAAATCCAAATATTTCTTTAGCCTGTTTTGTTAAACCTCTAATATTATGTTCAACCTCTTCTTTTGTAATCATAGGTCTTTCTGCTGTAGGTTTTGGATCTCCAATTAGTCCTGTTGCTCCACCTACTAACAAAATTGGTTTATGTCCATATTTTGCAAGTCTTTTTGATATTAAAAATGATGAATAATGTCCAATATGCATACTATCTGCAGTTGGGTCTGTTCCTATGTAAAATGTTAATTTTTCATTGTTTAATTTGTTAATTAATTCTTCATCACTAATATCTTGAATTAGTCCTCTCCATTTCAAATCTTCATACAAATTCATATTTATTCCTCCTAAATCTAAAAGTCCAACTCATCTTAAAGGACGAGTTGGACTTCGTGGTACCACCTTTATTTACAATGTTTTGCATTGCCTCAATTTTAGCTTATTCGTAGCTACACGTTAGTTACTATAAGAATTGTAATTCAAATTTTATATCCTAGTAATTTTCACCAACCATTACCTCTCTGTTAGTTACTATAAAATTCTACTGGGTCTCTTTTTAAAACATAACTAAATTAACTTGCAAATATTCTAGCACTTAAAAAAAGTATTGTCAATATATGCAAGTACAATTTTCTATTCAAATTCTTTTATTTGTAAGATAGAGTCTCCGTTTCCAGTTAGCATTCTAATTTGTTTTTATAGTTTTTAGTTGATTTATTATTGCTCTTTCTACTAATTGGTTTAAAGATATATTGTTCCTTTTGGCGACTATTGCAGCTTCTCTATGTAGTTCTGGTTTTATTCTTACGTTAAAAGAACCTTTATATTGTTTTTCTGGCTCTTCATTTCTTTTTTTGCATAGTTCTAAATAACTATCTATCGCATTTTTAAAATCTTCTTTTAGTTCTTTTACTGAATTTCCTTCAAAAAGAATTGTATCTTTTTTTAGTCCTTCTACTTTTCCACAAAAGCACTTGTCTTCATCACTGTATTTTATTTCTGCCCAATATTCTTTGTATTTCATAATATTATCCATTACTTTCTTCCTCCAATTCTCTTACTATTTTTAAAACACTTTCTATAACATATTGTTTTATTATATTACTTGGATGTGGTTTATGTATTAATAACTTTATCTTTTTTTCTTCATGTAAAAATTCAACCCTTGATCCAGATGTTTTTCCTTTACTTACTTCTTTAAAATTCAAATTAATTAATAGTGTTTCTAATTCAGTATATGTAAAATCTTTTGGTTTTTGTTTTATTCTTTGTAATAGTTTTTCTTTCTTACTCATATATTATACTCCTATATTTTTATTTTTGCAACTATTGTTAGTTGCATTTTTTGTGTCAAAATTTTCTTCATGCTTTGACACCTTAATTTTTTATACTATTTTGCTTTTATTGGAAATTTTTTGGAAAGAACTTTCCGTGAATTTTTAGATTTTGTAAATTATCATCTTGTATTTATATTATTCTACATTTTACATTTTTTCCCTTGTTTTGTAAGATAAATTGGAATTTGTATGAGCGATTCCTGCGATGCATTGCGGGTCGCCCAGGAGTGCGACCCCTACAACGTTTGCAATATGCTTTCCCAAAAAATTAAAATTTATCAAAATTTTCGATTTCTGTCCGCATAATCTTACTCAAACAATGTTCTTATTATTTTCTTTAAGTATCTGCTTCCTCCGTTTGATCCTCCGTCTTCTACCATGCTTACTATTAGCATTGATTTGTCTACTTCTTCATCTACTGTAAAGCAGTTGAACCATCCTAATGTTTTTCCTTTTTCTTCTTTTGATGCTTTAAGCTCTGCTGTTCCTGTTTTTCCTGCTAGTTTTACTCCATTTACTTTTAAATCATGTGCTGTTCCTGTTGGGATTTCTACTACTTGTATTAGATCCTCTTTTATTATATTTGCTGATTCTGTCGAAAAAGCATTTTTTACTAAATATTCTTTTTCTCTATTTTCTTTGTATTCTATATATGGTTTTACCATATTTCCTTCGTTTACAAATGCAGAATATATTGATGCCATATGTATTGGGTTCACTTCAGGCATAGCTCTTTTTCTCTATTCCTCTTCATCAAATTGACTATTATATAAGTCTGCATAAAATCCATTTTTTGAAAGTAATTCTTCATGTGTTCCTTGTTCTACTATATCTCCATGATTCATTACTAATATTAAATCTGCATTTTTTATTGTTGATAATCTATGTGCAATTATAAAACTTGTTCTTCCTTTCATTAAATTATCCATTGCTGATTGTATTTGTATTTCTGTTCTTGTATCTATTGAACTTGTTGCTTCATCTAATATTAGTATTTTTGGATTTGCAAGTATTACTCTTGCAATTGTTAGTAATTGTTTTTGTCCTGCTGATACATTGCTTGATTCTTCATTTAATACTGAATTATATCCGTTTGGGAGTGTTTTTATAAAGTGATGTACATGTGCTGCTTTTGCCGCTTCTATAACTTCACTGTCACTTGCTTCTGGTTTTCCATATTTAATGTTTTCTTTAACAGTTCCTCCAAATAGCCATGTATCTTGAAGTACCATTCCAAACATTTTTCTTAGTTCTCCACGTTTAAAGTCTTTTATGTTATTGCCATCTACTAAAATCTCTCCACTATTTACATCATAAAATCTCATAAGTAGTTTTACCATAGTTGTTTTACCTACTCCTGTTGGTCCAACTATTGCAATTTTTTGTCCTTCTTTAACATTTGCATTAAAGTCTTTTATTATTATTTTATCTTCGTTATAACCAAATTTAACATTTTTGAATTCTACGTTTCCTTTTAGTTTGCTTGTGTCTATTCCTTTATCGTTCTCCTCTACTTCTTCTGGCTCTTCTAAAAATTCAAATACTCTTTCTGCCGCTGCAACCATAGATTGTAGCATTCCAGATACTTGTGCAATTTGCATTATTGGTTGTGTAAATTGCTTATTGTATTGTATAAAGCTTTGTATATTACCAACTGTAATTTTCCCTTGTACTGCTAAATATCCACCCAAAACTGCTACTACAACATAACCAACATTTCCAATAAAATTCATTACTGGATGCATCAATCCAGATAAAAATTGTGATTTCCATCCAGATGAATATAGCTCTTTATTTGCTTTTTCGAATTTTTCTATTTCTTGCTGTTCTCCATTAAAAGCTTTTACAATTGTATGTCCTCCATAAATTTCTTCTACTTGACCATTTACGTGTCCTAAATATGCTTGTTGTTTTTGAAAATATTTTTGTGATTTTGCTACAATTTTTCTAACTATAACTGCTGATATTGGTAGTATTATAAATGATGCTATTGTCATTGTTACACTAATAGATAACATCATTATAATTATTCCTATTATTGTACATATTGAAGTGATTATTTGTGTAATACTTTGGTTAAGGTTTTGAGAAAGTGTATCAATATCATTTGTTATTATAGATAATACTTCTCCATTTGTTTTTTTATCAAAGTATTTCATTGGAAGTTTATTTATTTTCTGTACTAAGTCATTTCTTATTTTGTATGTTAATTTTTGTGCAACAGACGTCATTGTAAATCCTTGTATTAGAGAAAACAATGCACTAATTACGTATACTCCTAAAAGTGTTAGTAAAATTTTTAAAATCTTTGAATAGTCTATTCCACTTCCACCAGATATTTTGCTTATAATTCCATTAAATATTTCTGTTGTGGCATTTCCTAATATTTTAGGTCCAACTATAGAAAAAATTGTACTTCCTATTGCAAAAATTATTACTATTATTATTGCTAATTTATATTTTGATAAATAATTATTTATTAATTTTTTAGTTGTTGCTTTAAAATTTTTAGGTTTTGTTTGTATGTCCATTCCTGGTCTTCCTGGTCCTCCCATTGGTCCTGGCATTATCTATCACCTCCTGCATCTTCTAGCTCTTCTTTAGATAATTGTGACATTGCTATTTCCTTATATTGTTCGCAGTTATTCATAAGTTCTTTGTGTTTACCTTTTCCTACAATTTTTCCTTCTTCTAATACTATTATTTGGTCTGCATTTAAAATTGTACTAATTCTTTGTGCAACTATAATTACTGTCTTTCCAATTGTTTGTTTTGCAAGTTCTTCTCTTAATTTACTATCTGTTTTAAAATCTAATGCAGAAAAGCTGTCATCAAATACTATAATTTCTGGATCTATTGCTATTGCTCTTGCTATTGATAAACGTTGTTTTTGTCCACCAGATACATTGTTTCCTCCCTGTGCAATTTCCGACTTATATTTTTTTTCTTTTGTTTCTATAAATTCTGTTGCTTGCGCAATTTTAGCTGCTTTTATCATTTGTTCATCAGACATATTTGGATTTCCATATTTTATATTTGATTCTATTGTTCCAGAAAATAGCATACCTTTTTGTGGTACAAATCCAATTCTTTTTCTTAATTCTTTTTGTGGTACATCTTTTATATTAACTCCATCTATTAATAACTCTCCTCCTGTTACATCATAAAAACGAGGTATTAAGTTAACAACTGTAGATTTTCCACTTCCTGTACTACCAATTATTGCTGTTGTTTCACCTGGTTTTGCTACAAAGTTTATATCTTCTAGTATTTCTGTATCTGCATCTGGATATCTAAAAGAAACATTTTTAAATTCTACATATCCCTTTTTATCTTCTATAAAATCTTTTGTTTCTGGTTTATCTTTTATTGAAGGTTCAGTTTCTAATACATCATTAATACGTTTTGCAGAAACAGATGCCCTTGGTAGCATTATTGATATCATAGATATAAATAAGAATGATATTACAATTTGCATTGTATACTGAATAAATGCCATCATATCTCCTACTTGCATTATTCCTTCATCTACTTTATGACCTCCTACCCATATAATTAAAAGCATTATACTATTCATAATAAACATTAAAGTAGGCATCATTATACTCATTGCTCTATTTACAAATATATTTGCCTTCATAAAGTCTTTATTAGCATTATCAAATCTTTTTTCTTCTCTTTTCTCTGTATTAAATGCTCTTATTACTGGAAGACCTGTTAATATTTCTCTAGAAACAAGATTCAATTTATCTATTAAATCTTGTAATTTTTTGAATTTTGGCATTGCAATTATAAATAGTGTTAGGATAATAAATAGTATCGCTCCTATTGCCACTCCTATTATCCATGCCATAGAGTTATTACTACGTGCTAAAACTTTTGTAAAGCCTCCTATACCAATAATTGGTGCATAAATCACTGTTCTAAATAGCATTGTAAGTAACATTTGTATTTGTTGTATGTCGTTTGTACTACGTGTAATTAATGATGCAGTAGAAAATTCATTGAATTCTTTTCTTGTAAATTGTAATACCTTTTTGAAAACCTTATCTCTTAAAGTTCTTCCAAGGTTTGCTGCAACTCTTGACGATAATAGCATTATTATTACTGCTGCCACCATACTAATTAATGCTATTCCAATCATTTGAAGTCCTGTTAAAATAATATATCTGTTTTGTATATTTTCTGTATTCACACCTATTTCTTTGTATTCTTGTTTAGTTGCCTGAACAGTTGCTTGGTCTACCATTATTCCTAACTTTTCGTCTATTTGTTTATTTACTTCTGAAATTAAATTTTCTCTTTGCTCGTTCGGCATGTTTTTAATTAAATCTATTAATGATATTTGTGACATCATTTGTTTTTGTTCATCTGGCATATTTGAAAGCATTTGTTCCTTCATTTCTCTTGCCATTTCTTCATTTTGTGTAAAGTATAATGTCATAAATGGTTTTGTAATCAGCTCATCTAATTTTTCTTTTTGTTCTTTATTTAGTTTGTTTATTTTATATATATCTTGATTCTCTAGCTCTGGATAATCTTTTTGTAATTTATTATATTCTTCTTCAGATAAATTATTTTTAGATATTAAAGTATAGTTGCTTAATATTTCTTCATCTTTATCTGTAAATATTAGTAAATTGTCCATTTGTGATTTTCTAATTACCTCTGGTGCAACATATTCAATACCACCTGCTTGAATACCTATGTTTACTATTTTAGATGTATAGTCTGGAAGTGTTAAATCTGTCCACGCTTGTAAGCATAATAATAATATAATTATTAATACAGACACCCAATTTTTCTTTAAGTTTTTTAATATTTTAAACATCTGTTCCTCCTTTTTGTATATACTAATATATGAATAAAAAAACAGTTCAAAACTGCATTTTCCTAATTAAAATATTGTATTAAACACATAAATATTTGTCAAGATTTTACCATAAAGATATTAAAATAGCATTAAAAAAACACTTATTTTTTGATTTTTAAAATATAATTATCAAATAGCCTTGAATAATGAAGAGCAAAAAATTATTTTCAATTGTTTTTGGATTTTTTTACAATGCATTAATTTTTGACATTTTTCTTGCAAACTTCAACACTTTTATTATATAATATATTTTATAAGGGAGATGGATTATGTTTGGATTTAGATCAGATGGTAGAAAATTAAAAACTATAGGGCCATTTTTTAGAGTAATACCACATGTTATGAAAATGAGAAGTGACTCACATGTTTATTATATGCAAGATATACCACTTACTACACTTGATGAATATATTGCAAAGAAGGAAAAAGAAGGCATTAAAATTTCGTATATGAATATTATATATGCTGCTTTAGTAAGATTGCTTGCAGAAAGACCACGATTAAATAGATTTGTTATGAATGGTAGAACATATGCAAGAAAAGGAATATATATTTCACTTGCAATAAAAAAAGAAATGACAGACGATACAGAAGAAACAACTATAAAACTTCCTTTTACTGGAACCGAAAATATATTTGAAATAAAAGAGAAATTAAATAATACTATTGCCAGAAATAAAGATTTATCTAATCAAAATAGCACCGATAAGCTTGCTAAATTTTTATGGCTTGTTCCAAATTGGCTTATGAAATTTATTGTAAATACTTTAATGTTTTTAGATAAACATGGTATGATGCCAAAGTCTATAATTAGTGCGAGTCCTTTCCATACAAGTGCATTTTTAACAAATGTTGGTTCTCTTGGAATTGATGCAATCTATCATCATATATACGATTTTGGAACAACAGGTATATTCTTAGCAATGGGAAAAAAGAAAAAAAGTTATATATGCGAAGATGACAATATTGTTGAAGAAAAAGCTATTTCTCTTGCTTGGGTTGCAGATGAAAGAATTTGTGATGGTTTTTATTATGCAAATGCGATTAAATCATTTAACAGATATTTAAAGAAGCCAGAATTATTAGAAGAAAATATAACTCCAAAAGAAGATATAAAATAAGAATAGTTAATAATAAAAGAAGTTCTTCGTCACAAGGCGAAAAACTTCTTTTATATAATAGGAAATTTCTCCGAAATTCCTATTATATAAAATGCTATAATCG
>CALYZR010000021.1 GCA_945610215.1 uncultured Clostridium sp.
GTTCTAAACTGATACGCTGGTTCTTTTGGAGAAAATTTGTCTCCAAATGCTTTTGTTTGATATTTTTTTACTGTTCCATATTCCCACTCATATGTTGTTTCTTTTGGTTCGCATAATTTTTCTTTCTTTATATTCTTATCTCCATCTAACATTTCTGGTGGTATTTCTTCTATAAATCTAGATATTTTATTGCATGATGTCGAACCAAATATTGTTCTTTGTCTGCTACAAGTTAAGAACAAAAATTGTTCTGCTCTTGTTAATCCAACATAGCAAAGTCTTCTTTCTTCTTCTAATTCTCTTTCTTCACCTATTGATTTATAACTTGGAAATATTCCGGTCTTCCATTCCTATTAAAAATACTACTGGAAATTCTAGACCTTTTGCGCTATGTAAAGTCATTAATGTTACTGCTTCGTCTGTATCCTCTAGTTCGTCCACATCACTTGTAAGTGTTATACTTTCTAGAAATTCTGCTAAATTATTTTCTGCAGCTTCTTCTTCAAATTCTATTGCTACTGTTAAAAATTCTTCTAAGTTTTCTAATCTTGTTTCTGCTTGCGTTGTACCTTCTATTTCTAAAGCTTTTGTATAACCTGTTTTATTTAATGTTTGTTTTACAAGTTCCGAAATTTTAATTTCATCTTTACTTGCTCTTAATTCTTCAATTACATTTATAAAATCTCTTGAGTTTGCAAATACTTTGTTTAAACCAAACTCATCTGCTTTTTTTATTACTTCATACATAGAAATTCCGGTTTGTTGATGCTATTAATTCTATTTTTTCTAAACTTGTTTTTCCTATTCCTCTTTTAGGTTCATTTATTATTCTTTCTAAACTTAAATTGTCTGATGTATTTTGAATTAATCTTAAATATCTAATTATATCTTTTATTTCTTTTCTTTCGTAAAATTTGTGTCCACCTATAATTTTGTATGGTATTCCCTCTCTTACTAAAATCTCTTCTATACTACGTGATTGTGCATTCATTCTATATAAAATAGCAAAGTCTGAATATTTTAAATATTCTTCTCTTCTTAAATGTTCTATTTGTTCTGCAATATATCTTGCTTCGTCATACTCATCATCACATATATGCACTTCTGGAAGTTTTCCTTCTTCTTTTTCTGTCCATAAATTTTTTTCATATTTTTTGCTATTGTTTTTTATTATTGCATTTGCTGCATTTAATATACTTTTTGTAGATCTATAGTTCTGTTCTAGTTTTATTATTCTTGTTCCTGGAAAATCTTTTTCAAAATTTAATATATTTGATATATCTGCACCTCTAAAAGAATATATTCCTTGATCGTTATCCCCAACTGCCGTAATATTTCCATGTCTTGCTGCAATTAATGTTAATAATGTAAATTGTGATTTATTTGTATCTTGATACTCATCTACCAACACATATTTAAACTTATCTGAATAGTATTCTAAAACATCTGGATTTTCTGTTAATATATCTATTGTAAAATTTATGATATCATCAAAATCTATAGCATTATTCTCTTTTAATTTTCTTTGATATAAATCATATATTTCTGCAATTTTTTCTTTCCTATATTCTCCATTGGTTCTTAATTTATAACTTTGAGGTGTAAGCATTTCATTTTTGGCATTACTTATTTCTGACAATACACTTCTATCTGTAAATAATTTATCATCTATGTTTAGCTCTCTTAAACATTGTTTTACTAGGCTTCTTTGATCTGAAGTATCAAATATTATAAACGAGCTTTCATAACCTAATCTATCTATGAATCTTCTTAAAATTCTAACACAAATAGAGTGAAATGTTCCAAGCCACATTTCATTTGCGACATCTCCAACTAATGCTTCTACCCTTGTTTTCATCTCGTTTGCTGCTTTATTCGTAAATGTAATTGCAAGTATTTGCCATGGTTTTACATTTTTTTCTCCTATTAAATATGCTATTTTATGTGTTAACACTTTTGTTTTTCCAGAACCTGCACCTGCTATAATTAAGTTTGGTCCCTCTGTATTTATTACTGCTTCATATTGTTTATCATTTAGTCCTTCTAATATGTTCATTTGAATATTTCTTCCTTTCTAGATTTAAAACTTATGTATTTCGGGGCGCAATCATGCGCCCCCTATAAATTATATTTTTTCTATAATCTTGTTTAAGCATTCTTGTATTTCTTTTGCACAATTTTTATATACATCTATTCCGTATCCCCATGGATCTTTTATATCTAAATCATTTTGAGGATAACCTGCGTATTCTTTCATTGTAAATGTTTTTTCTTTTAAGTCTGGATACATACTTATAACACTATTTTTGTGTGAAGTTGTCGCACAAAGTATTACATCCATGTCTTTTATATTTGAGTTTCTTATATTTGTCGCCCTATGGTCTCTTAAATCTATTCCATATTCACTCATTGTTTCTATTGCTTCATATGTTGGTGTATCACCATTTTCTGCATATATTCCACACGAATATACTTCTATTTTTTTCTTTTTTTCTTTTACCAATTTTGTAAACATTGCATGTGCCATTGCACTTCTACATATATTGCCTGTGCATATAAACATTATTTTCATTTGCTTATGTTTCCTTTCTAAATTGTAATTTATATTATTCCTAAAATATATTTTTCTTTTTTTACTGGTTCATTTACTATTTCGTATGCATTTTGCATTTCTTCTACTGCTGTTTCTCCTTTTTGTTTGTTATTTGCATATACAAATGCTAATATATCACCTTTTTGTACTTTGTCTGCATTTTTTTTGTTTAGTACTATTCCCACTGCTTTGTCTATACTATCTTCTTTTCTTAATCTGCCTGCTCCTAAGTCTACTGATATTTTTCCTACTTCTCCTGCATTTAATTTTTTAACATATCCATCTTTTTTGCAAATTACAGGTAATATGTATTTTGCTTTTTCGAATTTGTCTGTATTTTTTACATACTCTATATCTCCTTCTTGATTTTGTACTAATTCTAAAAATTTATTATATGCTTTTCCATTTTTTACATTTTCTAATATTTTTATCTTATTTTCTTCTAAATTATTCCCTTTGTCTGCAAGTTTTAATATATATGCTCCTATTGTTGTTATTATTTCTTTTATATCTTCTGGCATATTCCCTTTTAAGCATTCTATTGTTTCTATTATTTCTAGGCTATTCCCTATAGCATATCCAACTGGCTCATCCATGTTTGTAATTATGCATACGGTTTCTCTATTAGCTAGTTTTCCTATATTTTTCATTATATTAGATAATTCTATTGCATCTTTTTCGCTTTGCATAAAGGCACCACTTCCACATGTTACGTCTAATACAATTTTATTTGCACCTGCTGCTATTTTTTTACTCATTATGCTTGATGCTATAAGTGACATATTATCTACACAACTAATTGTATCTCTTAATGCATATATTTTTTTATCTGCTGGTGCTAAATTTGCTGTTTGCCCAATCAGACTTATTCCAACTTTTTGAACATTCTCTATAAATTCCTCTATTTTTATTTCTGTTTTATACCCTGGAATTGATTCTAATTTATCTACTGTTCCACCTGTAAAACCCAAACCTCTTCCAGACATTTTTGCAACTGGTACTCCAAGTGATGCAATAATTGGCATTAATACTAGTGTTATTTTGTCTCCTACTCCGCCTGTGCTATGCTTATCTATAACTGTTTTAGAAATTTTAGACAAATCCAATATTTCGCCAGAGTGAGCCATTTCTAATGTTAAATTTGTAGTCTCCTCGCTGTTTAATCCATTTATATACATTGCCATTATTAAAGCTGCTGCTTGATAATCTGTAACAGTTCCTTTTGTATATTCTTCTATAAAATATTTAATTTCTTCTTTGTTTAATTCTAAACCATCTCTTTTTTTAGCTATAATTTCCTTAATATTCATAAAACAACCTCCAAATTTGATTTTTTATGTAAAGTATGCTATAATAACATTGTATTTCTTTATGAAAGGGGCTAACGTTAAAATGTCAAATGACAAAAAGAACAAGCTGAGTTATCTGATAGCTGAAATTTCTAGTATTGCGTCTGAACTCACACCAGAAGAGCGTAGAATTCTCGCTCAAAGGATTTATGATGTTTTGGTACGTGATCAAGATTTCGATGACTATGGCTGGGACGGCAAATAACGCATTGTGGCGTAGTTGGATTACTTCCAACTGCGCCATTCCCCTTTTTATCATATAGGAAAAGCTTAAGATTTTCCCAAAGCAACAAGGCTAAGTTTCCTTTCTTACACAAAATTTTTTACAAAGCTTTTTCTATGTATTGAACATATTCCATATTCTTTTATTGCTTGTATATGTTTTGCAGTTCCATATCCTTTATGACTTGCAAATCCATATTGTGGATAAATTTTATCATATTCTCGCATTATTCTATCCCTTGTTACTTTTGCAACAATTGAAGCTGCTGATATGCTATATATTTTCGCATCTCCTTTTATCACTGATATATAAGGAATTTGGTGTGTATCTATTTTTTCTAAAGCATCTACCACTATAACTTCTGGCTTTACTTTTAAATTATCTATTGCCATTGTTAATGCTTTTTTTGTTGCATTTAATATGTTTATTTCGTCTATTTCGTCTGGCATTACAATACCTGTACTCCATGCAATTGCTTCGTTTGTTATTTTTTCATAGAGCATTTCTCTTTTTGTTTCTGACACTTTTTTAGAATCATTTACATATTCTATAAATGAATCTGTTTTCATAATTACGCATCCTACAACTACTGGTCCTGCTAATGGTCCTCTTCCTGCTTCATCTATACCTGCAATATATTTTATCCCTTTATCGTATAATTTTTTTTCATATTCTTTTAGTTTATTTAATCTATCTATTTCTCTTTCTTTCATATTACTCCTCTTGTAATTGTGTTAAACTGTATTTTCCTTCTATTCCGTTTGAATAATATATTTCTATACTGTTATTTTCATCACCATAATATACAACATAAAAATTCGATTCATCAGAATTTATTGATGTTAAGCCCTGATCATTTAAATCCGTTTGTGTCCATATATAGCAATTTTCTTTATTTTCTGTTGGAATTACAGAATCTATTTGTGTTGTATCATGTTCTGTATCTTCTGTTAGCTTAGTTCCAACTAGATTTGATATATCTTTAAAATTATATTGGTCTTTAACTATTTTTGCTCTTGTTTTTATAGATATCATATTTGTTATTATATCTTCTTTTTCCGCTTCATCTATTGAATTTGTTCCTACTTTTATTGTTACTCCAACTAATATTAACATTATTATTACTGTAATGACTAGTGCAATTATTGTTATACCTTTTTTATTTTTTAAATTCATTTTTTCAACTCCTTTAAACTGTTTTTATTATATTATATGTCTAAAATTATTTCAATATAATTTTAAGTCAAATTGTAATTTGTCTTCTTAATTTTTCAGGATTTTTTAAGATATATCTTGTATTATATTTTTAGTTTAGGTTATTATTATATTGGATATTTATTTTTATAAGGAGGTTATATAAATGAAAGAAAATAATGATTTTTTTAAAGGTTTTAATGACTCTTCTAAAGACAGTTCTAGTTTTGGAAAATCCTTTTTGCTTCCATTTTTCTCTGGAATATTAGGCACAATATTAGTTATTGCAATAATTTTTGGAGTTCCTAATATAAGAAATTCTATTTTAAATATTTCTACTGCAAAAACTGAAGAAACTTCTGCCTCACCTAGTTTAACTTCTAATAGTGGAACTGTTCAAACTGTATCTCTTTCTAATTATTCCGATACTGCTATATATTCTGCAAATAAAGTATTGCCATCAATTGTTGGTATTACTGTAGAATATACTGTGACCTCAAACTTTATGCAAGGTATTTCACAACTTGCTCAAGCACAAGGTTCTGGAATTATAATTAGTCAAGATGGATATATATTAACAAATAATCATATTATTAATTCTACTGATTCTTCTGTTTATTATGAAGTTTCAAAAGCAACTAAAGTATATGTATATTTGTATAATGATACAACTCCATATGAAGCTAATATTATAGGTACAGATGAACAAACTGATTTAGCTGTTATCAAAATTGAAAAAGATGGTTTAACAGCAGCAGAATTAGGAGATTCTAATTCTGTTAAAATAGGAGAATTTGCAATGGCTATTGGTAACCCACTAGGAATGCAAAGCAGTGTTACATCTGGAATAATAAGCGCTGTAAATAGAACTGTTACAGGTGAAAATGGAAATACTTATACACTGATTCAAACTGATGCTGCAATTAACTCTGGAAATAGTGGTGGAGCATTAGTAAATAGTGAAGGCAAAGTAATTGGTATTAATACCTTAAAGCTTTCTGGAACTGGTGTAGAAGGTATGGGATTTGCAATTCCTATTAATGACACTATTGATATTTATAAACAATTAATTGAACATGGAAAAGTTTTAAGACCATATATTGGTATTGAAGGAATTGATATAACAGAATCTATGGCTGAAAAGTATAAACTTCCTGTTGGAATTTATATTAAAGTGATTCAAAATTCAAGTCCTGCTGCTTCAGCTGATTTAAAAACTGGAGATGTAATTGTTGGAGCTAATGGAACTTCTGTTAAAACAATGGACGAATTAAATAAAATAAAAGAAAGTAAAAATATTGGAGATACATTAGAACTTGAAATTAACAGAAATGGGCAAACATTTAAAGTTAATATTAAATTAGCAGAGCAACCTTAAATAATAAAGAACAAAGCGACGTAGTCGCCCTTTGTTCTCGCCGATTTGAGTTTGCGAATAAAATGAGCAAATCTCAAAGGCAATAGCGATTATAGCATTTTATATAATAGGAATTTCGGAGAAATTTCCTATTATATTAAAAATTAAAAAGCAATCAATAATTTATATATTGATTGCTTTTTTAAAATATTATTAAATCTGTTTCACTTGTATTTTCTTTATTTCCATATGCATATATTAAATATAATGTTTTGTTTTTACCTAAGAAAAAATTTGGTGTATTTTCTACTTTATACATATCATTATTTGGATTTCTTTGATATACATTATAACCTTGCTCCATAATGCTAGTATTTTGTTGACTTACTTTTGTTATTTCTTCTGTTATTCGTTCTTGCATTTTTTCTTTATCTAAATTTCTTTTTTGTATAATTTCATCTAATGATACTAATCTATCTTCATCTATATTATAATTATACGTTTGGATTATAGTTCTTTGAGGATTTGTTCCTTCTTTTAATGTACATTTTATAACTAATGATAATATATTATCATTTATATATCCTACATAACCCATATTGTATATTGTATATGCCTTATTGTTAGTTATTATATCTGCAATTTTTTGGCCAAATATGTCAAATATTTCCTGATTTATTTTTTTAGTTGTTGCTGTTTCTTCTTTAAAAAGTGGTATTTTAGCAACTATATTATATTTGGTTTCTTTTTTTTCGTTAATATCATATTTAGTCTCTATTATTTCATCATAATTAATATTAGCATTTACTACTTTAACCGCGCCTTCTTTGTTAATAGTATTTGTAAATATTGAATCAAAATTATTTTTTAGATCTTCATAGTCTGCCTCTTCTCTTTCTGCTTCTGTTTTAGTTATTTTACTATTTGTAATTTGTGCATATATTCCAATTGCTAATGCTATGCTACATACTAATACTATTAATATTATTATAATTAATTGTTTTTTATCTCTCCAAATGTATTTTAACATTAATTGACTCCTTATATTTATAACAATATCTGTTTAAATATATTTTATATTTTGTTATTATTAATGTCAATGAATTTTCTGTCTTTATTTTGTTTTGTACATTGCAATATTAAATGCACGATTTTTTATAAAAAAATTTAAAATCATTT
>CALYZR010000022.1 GCA_945610215.1 uncultured Clostridium sp.
TGCTTAAGCTACCTAATGTACTATCTGTTGATTTTTTTTCTTCTGTTGGTTTTGTTGTTGTATTGTTGTTAGTAGTTGGTTTTTTTGTTGTATTTCCCCCACTAGTAGAGCCTCCAGATGAACCACCTGTGTTTGAACTTGGTTGAATAATGCTTACTGTTTTTGAAGCTGACCTGCTTGTATCTTCTCCAGTTTCATAGTCTCCTAGTGTTCCTGAAGCATATATTGTTACGCTTCCAGATGAACCAGCTGTGCATATAAATGAATAAGAATTATTATCTAAAAAATCTTTCTTACTTCCTGATCCATTGCTTACTGTAGTACTTACTGGTCCTGCTCCTTTTGCTGAAACTGTAACAGTAAAGCTCTCTCCTGGTGCTACTGATGATTTAGATGTACTTATGCTTATACTTGTAGCTGCATATGATTTAATTGTTAACAAAAGAATTAAAGTTACTACCAGCATTAACATTAATATTATTTTATTTAAAATATTTTTTTTCATTGCAAATTCTCCTCTATATTTTAAATTGAGATTTTCTTTATGTCCATTATATGATTTTTGATTTGAACATAATCTGCTGGGCTTATTTTTCCATCACGATTCACATCAGCTGCTTTTTCTATAATACTATCCATTTCCATTGTTCCCATTATTTTATTTTTTACTCTAACATAATCAGCTGGTGTTATTTGTCCATCTCCACTTGCATCTCCAAGTTTTACTATTGTATATTTCTCTACTCCATCAATTTTTACTTTTGCACCTGTTCCAACTAAGCTGTCTCCTGTTATTTCATTTCCATTTTTATCTATAATTACTGCATTGCTATATTTTTTCTTTATTGTATCTGCCGTTACAGCTGGTTCTACCATTATTTGATTATCATTATTTGGTTCTGCTATATTATCATTTTTATTTGAACCTATTACAACCAAATATGTTTTAGAACCATCACTTGCTTCTCTTGCCATATAGCCTGTACCTCTTGGAGTTGAAACTTTATCCCAGTAATATTCTCCCACTTTTGAAGTTGCTCTTTGGGTTATTAATACTTGTGTTCCTTCATTTATTATTGCAATAGTATTTCCATTAGGTGCGTCTTTAAGTTTTAATCCACCATTTGCATTAATATATGCTAATTCTCCTGTTTCACTGCTACTTATTGATGGACTTTTACATGGTGAGGATGGCATATCAATGTATAATGGAATTATAAATGTAAAACTACTTTCTAATAATCCTGCATCTTTATAATATCCTTTTAGTATTGATCCTATACTTTGTGCATCAAATAAATTTTGTGCATATTGATTTGAATAATATGGTGAACATACTACATTAAATTTTTGATAATATAATGTATCTTGCCCTCTTCTAATATAGCTTCTAATTAATCCAATTCCACCCATTATTGATTTTTTTGGTGTATCCCATCCTTGTGATTTAGCATATGCTAGTCCATTTAATATTACTGCTTCTTCTCCTTTGCCAGAAGCTCCTACATTAAATAAATTATAATATCCAACATATTGACCTTTATATCCCTGTCCAGAGCACAATGCAGATGCTCCACTACCTTGTTCTTGCAAAATTTTTCCTATAATATAAAATGGATTTATATTATAATCTGGATCATTTGACACTTCATATATTGCATCTATAATTGATTGATTATTTAAATATGATATTTTACTTGCCATTTGTGCAACTTGATCTTTTGTTATGCTTTTATCATTTGATAATTGTAAATATTGAAATAAATTTGCATCATTTAAGGAATTTCTTGGATCCATTACATGTTCTATAGCTTGTCTAGAAGCACAGCACCATTCACCAGTATCTTGCTCTTCTCTGCCACATATTGAACATATCCATTCATCAGAATAATTGCTTGGCACAACATTTTTTATTGAGTCCGAATGGTTTTGATATTCACTATTTATTGTTGCTTCCCAAGTTAATCCTGTTTCATATAATTTGAATGTCCAATTAGGATGTGAACTTGCAAGTGCTTCTACTAGTGAAATATAACCTGGATATTTTTGTTCGAAATCTGATGGCAAATCGTTTGAATTTTTAGTATATGTATATGTTGCTCCATAAGATATGTTTAAGATTTGTGGTATAAAACTAATTGTTATATATATTAAAACAAAAAGAATCAAAATACATAAGATTTTTGTATTCAATTTATGAATTAAATTACGCTTTTGCATTTCTATCTCCTCTTTCGTATATTTTAAAATTTATACATTTAAAGTATATCGTATAAAAAAAATCAAGTCAAGAAATTTCGGGAAAAATAAGCTGGTATTTTGTGGATTTTTGGTATATTTTAGCTATGTAAATTAAAAGCCATTCCAAAACAGAATGGCTTTTAATTTTTTATATAATAGGAAAGTTCAACTTTCCTATTATATAAAAATGCTATAATCGCTATTGCCTGTTGAGACTTCCTCACTATATTCGGAAGCTCAAATCGGCGAGAAGAAAAGTGTGGCAAAGCCACTTTTCTTGTTAAGTACTAGTTGCAACATCCTCTGCATCCACAACCACAGTTTGTGAATAATAGTAAGAAGATTATTATGAAAAATAATATTGAGCAATCATCTCCACATCCACCAAACATTCCGTTATTGCATCCGCAACCACAGTTTCTTTCATCTGGCATGTTCTTTACCTCCTTGTTTTATATGTTATATCGTATAATATGCAGATTAAAGATTTTGTGTTACAGTTTAATTTATTCCTCTATTTCTAAATTAATAGTTTCTACTTCCTCCATATTTTCCATATTTGTAACTTTTATTATACCTTTTGATAGTGTGTATAAATTATTATTTATATATATTATTCTTTCTACTTCTTTTGTATAATCATAATCTTTATAGCCATCTGTTATTTGCATATGTGCAATCTGTCCTTTTAGTGTGAATCCATTTTCTAAGTCTAGTCCATATACTATTGCTCCTTGGAATTTTAAATTTGAACGATAATTGTTTTCCTCTTCTGATATTGAAATTGGGAAGGCTATTATATTTTTTTCTTTTGAAAATAATAAGGATTTGTGGTCATATAATAATTCTGAATATGTTCCCGTATCTCCTATGTCTATTGAATACATTTCTTTTGGAGATGTAGGATTAGTTACATCAAATAATGCCATTTTCATTCCTATTGTAATAACGCTTCCATTTTCTTTAGTCTCTGTATTTTCTCCAAATCCTATAATATGGTTTTCATCATATGGATGTAAATATTTACTGTACCCTGGTATTTTTAATTCACCTAACAATACTGGATTTGTAGGTTCTGATAAATCTATTACAAACAATGGATCTGTTTGCACAAAAGTAACCATATATGCTTTATTCCCAACAAATCTTACAGAATATATTTTTTCTCCTTTTGCTAAATTTTCTATACTTCCAACTGTTTTTAAATTTTCATCTAACACATATAAATTATTTGTTTTTGTTTCTTCCATCAAATTGGTACTGTTAGTTGTAGCAATTCTAAAATTTCCATTGTTTTCATCCATAGAGAATTGATTTAATACTTCGCCTGGAACAGAACCTGTATTAGAATATTCTACTTTTCCATTTTCTAATTTAAATTTATATATATAAGTATTTATACTTAAGTTGTCATAGTATCCATATAGTTTCTCATCTTTATATTCATATTTTACATTTGCAATATACAAATTGTTTTTACTTGCATATACTTTTGTTCCTGCGCCTAAGTATGTTTCTATATCTGCAGGGTCATTATTATTTATGTTAAATCCTATAATATTTAAAAATGTGCTATCTTTACTTTCTGGAAAGTAACAAATTTCTGAATATTCTATGCACTTTTCTTCATTAGAAATTGCTGTATCTAGGTATTGGGGTTTGTAATTATCTCCATTTAATTCTTCCTTGTTTTTGACTAGTAAATCATTATACATGTATTTATTTGATATAACGTATACATTTTCTCCAATCATTCTTGCTGTTAAAAGGCTTCCTTCTATTTGAATTTCTCTTTCATATTTAGGTTTTTGTCTGTTTTCAACATTATATACTTTTATATTTGTATATTCATCTGGTGTATACAGCAAATCATAAGAAATTGTATTATCATCAAATGTGGTACTATTCTTATATTTTTTTCCTATTATTATTAGTTTATTTTCATTAATAAAAATTTCACTTGGTCTAAAATTTTCTTCATCATATTTGATTTCAGAAGCTATTTTAAAATTATTGGGCTCGCTATTTACAATAACAAGTTTTCCTTTTGTAACATAATAAATATATTCTCCATCCGTTTTTACTATATCTGATTCATCTACTCCTTCTACTTGATTGTTTGTCTCTGAATATTTGCTTTCTGTGGAATCTTTATTTGTTTCTTGTATTGAAATAATTTCCTTTTCTTGTTCATCAGTATTACTTTTTTGTTGTTGTTTTACAATATCATATAAGTTTTCAAAGCTTTTAACTCTAGGCAATCCATTTTCCTGCTCTACTTGTTTTATTGGATTTACTGTGTTTTTGTTTTGATTTATAGGGATAACTATTGAAATTGCAATTATAAACACTATTGTTGCGAAAGCTAAACTATATACTAAATTTGGCTTTTTCTTCTTTTTATCTTTTATTTTTATTAATACACTCTTTTTTAAATTTTCATCTACCCTTATTTCATTCATCGCATCAATGTAATCTTTTTTACTCATCTTCAAGTCCTCCCTCTAAATTTTGCTTTAATTTTTCTCTTGCTCTTGCAAGTCTTGATTTTACAGTATTTTCATTTGTTTTAATAATTTTACTAATTTGATTTATTTTGTAGTTTTCGTAGTAGTATAAATAAATAATTGTTCTATATTTTAATGGCAATTCTTGCACCGCATAATATATATCGTGTCTTTCTTTTGTTTTAAATACTATATCCTCTTTTAATTCTGTTGTATTTTTTAAAAACTTTGAATTTAATAGATTTTTACTACAATTTATTGTAACACGAATAAGCCATGCTTTTTCATGTTCTTCATTTTCAAATTTTGGCATTTTTTTTGCTAATCTTAGAAAGACTTCTTGATAAACATCTTCACTATTTTCTTTTGAATTTGTTCTAGTAAGAGCTAATCTATATATCATATCAGAATATTTATCTATCATATTTTTTAAATATTCTTCCTTATTTGTATATTCCATTTATATCACCTTTATAAATAATACCATATAAATCGAAAAAAAGTTGCATAATTTTTTTATTTTTTTATAAGTTTTATTTTTAGTTAAAAAAATGGACTCTATTTATTAATTAATAGAGTCCGAAAAGTTTTTATTTTTTATGCTTTTACTGCTTCTTTTTTTGTAGCTTTTTTTGTTTTCTCTTTTTTAGGTTTGTTTTCTTCTGTTTTTTCTGTTGGTAAACAAAGATTTAATATTATACCAACAATAGCTGCTAAACTCATTCCTGATATTGTTACTGATAAGTCTCCGCTTACTATTGATATTGTTGCTCCACCTAGTCCTAAAACTAGCATTGCAGATGCAACTATAACATTTTTTGTATTACTAAAGTCAACTTGATTTTGTATTAAAACTTTTAATCCATTAACTGCTATAAATCCATATAGAAGTAAAGATACTCCTCCTAAAACTGCATTTGGTATTGTTGATATTAAAGCTGTGAATTTACTAAAGAAACCTAATATTATTGCAATTACTGCAGCTAGTCCTATTACCCAAACTGATGCTACTTTTGTCATTCCTACTACTGATGTATTTTCTCCATATGTTGTATTTGCAGGTCCTCCAATTGCCCCTGCTACGAATGTTGCAATTCCATCTCCTAGTAAAGTTCTATCTAATCCTGGATCTTTTAATAAGTCTCTATCTATAATTGCGCTTAGTGCTGTATGATCACCAATATGTTCTGCTATTGTAACTAATGCGATTGGCGCTATTGTAAGTATTGCAGAGAAATTAGGTGTATAGCTTAAAAATGGTATTATAAAGTTTGGAACACTAACTATTGCAGCTTCTGTAATTGGTGTAAAATCAACAATTCCTACTGCAACTCCTGCTAAATATCCTGCTACTATTCCTACTAAAAATGGTATTACTTTTAAAAATCCTTTTGCTGCTACTGCTACTATTGCTGTAACTAAAAATGATACTAAAGCAACTACTATTGGTTGCCATTCTAAAGCGGCTCCACTTGTTAATCCTATTTGGCTTATTGCAGATGGTGCAAGTCCTAATCCTATAATCATTATCATAGGCCCTATTACTACTGGTGGCAATAGTTTATCTAGCCAATTTTTTCCTACAAGTTTAATAATTATTGCAAATATTACATAAATCAATCCTACTGCCATAATTCCTGTCATTGCTCCAGAAACTCCACCTTTTAAATATGCTGCTGTAATTGGTGCAATAAATGCAAATGAGCTTCCTAAGTAAACTGGTGATTTTCCTTTTGTACATAATATATAAATTAATGTACCAATTCCAGATGCTACTAATGTAACTGGTATTGTAAGCACTTCTGCTCCCGCAGCTGAGTTGACCAATATTGGAACTAATATTGTTGCTCCAAACATAGCAAAAACGTGTTGAAGAGCAAGTATTATCCATTTTCCAATAGATGGTTTTTCATTAACGTCTAAAATCAAATTGCTTTTCTTTTCCATGATATTCCCCCTAAATATTTTATTTAAGTGTAAAAAAAACACTAAAATTATTATTTTAGTGAATTACAATATTTATAAAATTAAATGAAAATACTAAAAAAACAAAAAATACAATTGTTTTTGAATGCTTTTTATTCAATTTAACATTTAATATTTTCATCATTTTTTTACACCCTGCGAAAAATAATACTATAATTTTACTATTTTTGCAAGTGTTTTTTTAAATTTTTTTATTTTTTTAAATTTATCTAATATAAATAGATTCTTGGCGGAGTGAGTGGGATTCGAACCCACGGGCCAGCTTTCACCGGCTAACTGTTTTCGAGACAGCCTCGTTATGACCACTTCGATATCACTCCATATATTTATAATATATCAAATTCTATAAAATATCTATAACTTTTTTTATTTTTTTGCATATTATGTTTTAGGTGATATATATGTATAGAATTGTAACTAATGTTTTTGAAAAGGAGCTTTATTACAAAAATACTGTTGTGCTTAAGTATAAAATTGAATATCCAAAAATTATAGGAAATAGTGTTGGTATACATAGATTTAATAGGTTTAATTTTATAAAAGCAGTTAAGCTAAAACAGTATGTAGAAAAAGATTTGTTTAAAGAAGCAAAAGAATTGTATGATTTTAATATTAGTAATGGTTACCCTTTAATGGTATACGAAATTGTTTCTACCTTTACTGTAACACTCAACAAAAATCCATATGTAAGTTTATATTCAGATGAATACATTTTTACTGGTGGGGCTCATGGAATTACTACTCGTACTTCTCAAAACTGGAATATTCAAACTGCTAATCAAATAACTTTAAAT
Source organism: uncultured Clostridium sp. (assembly GCA_945610215.1). GTDB lineage: Bacteria > Bacillota > Clostridia > TANB77 > CAG-508 > CAG-452. Next base: position 7,529 of record CALYZR010000022.1, read on the forward strand.
GAATTATTTGATTGTAATTGTGATTACGTTTTGTATATTTTAAAGGATATAAATATTCAAATAGAGGAACAAATTGCTAATGGAAGTAATTATTATTTTGATAACTACTGTAGCCTTGTTTTAAATAGTATTAATTTAAATAATTTCTATTTAAATAATAAGTATATAATTATTTATTTTCAGCAATATGACATTGCTCCTTATTCTAGTGGATTACCTACATTTGAAATTACAAGTTTACCATATAGAAATGGTTAAACAAATTACAATTTGCTCAGTTATTTTTATTTTACTTTATTTTTGCATAGTGTCATAAAAATCACCATAT
>CALYZR010000023.1 GCA_945610215.1 uncultured Clostridium sp.
TTCTCCTTCTGATGTTGATCCTTTTAGTGTTGTTCCTCTGTAATTGTATTTGCCTTGTACTTTTATTGAATATATCTTGTCTATTTTTGTTTTATTAAATTCTATGTCTTCAACATAATCATCATAAAATCTTCCTATTGTTTCACTATTTAAAATGTTTCCTTCTGTATCTCTTATTATGCAGATTAGCCTTGGATTAATTTTCGCTTCTACATATGTAATTTTGACATTTTGATCTATTTCTTTTGTAATAACTTTTTTTATTTCTGATACAACATTTTTATTTTGATAAAGTTCTTTAGCTCGTACAAGCTCTTGATCAATTGATTTATACAAATATATAGATACTTGGTTGTATATTATTGCATCAAAAAATATAAGTATTAATGCAAATACTATAAATGTGTAAAACATATTTTTTCTTAATTGTTCTTTTATTAATTTTTGCTCGTTCATTTTTACCTCTTTTACTTAATTTATTTCTTTTTTATTATATCACATAGTTTATTAAAGTAAAATTAAAAACAGCCATATTGGTATAGCTGTTTTTTTATTTTACTTGTTTATTATAATATCTATTTTTTCTACTACTGAGTCTAGTTTACAGTCTTCTGAGCTTTCTTCATTTCTCTTTTTAAATTCTACTATTCCATCAGTAATTTTCTTTCCAACTGTTACTCTTATTGGAATTCCAATTAAATCCATATCGTTAAATTTTACTCCTGCTCTTTCTTTTCTATCGTCTATTAATGTATCTATTCCCATGTTATTTAATGTATTATATAATTTATTTCCAGCATTTAGTTGTTCTTCGTCTTTTGGATTTATTACTACTATTGCAACTTTATATGGTGCTACATTCATTGGCCAAATTATACCTTTTTCGTCGTTATTTTGTTCTACTATTGCAGAAAGAATTCTTTCTAGTCCTATTCCATAACTTCCCATAACAACTGGATGACTTTGATTATCTTCTCCTAGGTAGTTTAATCCTAAGCTTTCTGAATATTTTGTTCCTAGTTTAAATGTATTTCCAACTTCTATACCTTTTTTGAATACTAATTTTTTACCACAGTTAGGACAAATATCTCCTTCTTTTACATTTACTATATCTGCAGATAAATCATATTTAAAATCTTTTAGGTTTGCATTTATGTAATGATATCCTTCTTTATTTGCTCCACAACAGAAGTTTTTCATTTTTAAAACTTCATTATCTACTACAATTTTTGCATTTAATCCTATTGGTCCTGTGCAGCCTGGTACTGCGTTTGATGTTGCAATCAATTCATCTGTTGCAAATCCTATTTCTTTTCCTTTTAGTGCTTTTAAAGCTTTTACTTCGTTTAATTCTCTATCTCCTCTTACAAAGAATATAACTAATTTGTTGTCTACATTCATAAGTAAGGCCTTTACTGTTTTCTTTATGTCTAATTTTAAATAATCGCAGATTTCTTCTATTGTATGATAATTTTTAGTATCTACCATTTCTAGTTCTTTTTCTTCTTCGTTACATTCTTCGTTGCTTATACATGGTGTTACTTCTATGTTAGAAGAAAAATCACAGTTTTCGCAAAGTACAAGTACGTCTTCTCCAACATCTGTAATGGCTTGGAATTCTTCTGAAAGTATTCCACCCATAACTCCTGTATCTGCTCTAACAACAGTATAGTTTAATCCTAATTCTGTAAATATTCTGTGATATGCATCAAACATCTTTTTATATGAAACATCTAGTCCATCATAATCTGTATCGAAACTATATGCATCCTTCATTGTAAATTCTCTTACTCTTATTAGTCCTAGTCTTGGTCTTACTTCGTCTCTAAATTTTGTTCCTATTTGATATAAGGTATATGGTAAATCTCTGTATGATTTAACTCTACTCATTGACATAAATGCAAAAAGCTCTTCGTGTGTAGGTCCTAAGGCATATTCTCTATTATATCTATCTGTTGATCTAAACATACTTGGTCCAAAGGCATTTTTTCTTCCTGATTTTTCAAAAAAGTCCATTGGTAAAAGCATTGGCATTTTTAATTCATCTGCTCCTGCTTTGTTCATATTTTTACGAACTATTTCTTCTACATTTTGATATGCTTTTGTTCCTAATGGTGTTTTTGCATAAACTCCATTGCTTACTTTTTTAATCATTCCACTTTTTACTAAAAGCTTTCCACTTACTGAATCTTCGTCACTTACATCTTCTCTTAATGTGTAAAAAAAGTCTTCACTTAATCTCATTTTTATTCCTCCTATATTACAAAAGCCCTAAGTTATATTTATTAACTTAGGGCGAATTTTCTTATCCGTGTTACCACCTATCTTTAGAATTGCTTCTACACTCAGATAATGTTTTTTAACATTATATCCTATGATAACGGTGGATTTCCGATAAAACTTACTTTAATTCAGTCCATAGCTCCAAGGCTGGTTCTATATTTAGTTCCTTAAAGTTTTTCACCAACCAACTCTTCTCTAAAAGTTCATAAATATATACTATTCCTCTTCTTTGCTTTTAAAATATATTATTATTTTTACCATAAAATTTGCATTTTGTCAATGATTATGGAAGGAGTTTATTAATAAATATTAATTGTTTCTATATCTTTATCTCCTCTTCCAGATAAATTTACAATAATGATTTCATTATTTTTATAGTTTTTTGCAATTTTTATTGCATATGCAATTGCATGACTACTTTCTAATGCTGGTATTATTCCTTCTAATTGGCAAAGTAGTTTAAATGCTTCTACTGCTTCTTTATCTGTAATACTGTCATATTTAACTCTTTCTATTGATTTTAAATATGCGTGTTCTGGACCAATGCCTGGATAGTCTAGACCTGCTGAAATTGAATAGGCTTCTTCTATATTGCCTTTTTCATCTTGCATTATATATGTTTTCATTCCATGTAGAATTCCAATTTTGTTATTATAAATTGCTGAAGCATGTTGCTTTGTGTTAAGACCTTTTCCAGCAGCTTCCACACCATATATTTCAACATCTTTTTCTTTTATAAAATCTGAGAACAACCCTATGCTGTTACTTCCTCCACCAACACATGCAACTATTGCTTTAGGTAATTTTCCTTCTTGTTCAATAATCTGCTTTTTAGCTTCTTCACCTATTATTTTTTGAAAATTTTTTACCATTTCTGGATATGGACTTGGTCCCACTGCCGAACCTATTAAATAAAATACGTCTTGGTGATTTAATAAGTATTCAAAAGCTTCATCTACTGCATCTTTTAATGTCCCTTTTCCTTTTGTTACTTCATGAACTTCTGCTCCTAAAAGCTTCATTTTATCCACATTAACCCTTTGTCTTCTTATATCTTCTTTTCCCATAAATATCGTACATTTTATATTAAACAAACTACACGCTGTTGCAGTTGCAACTCCATGTTGCCCTGCTCCTGTTTCTGCAATTATATGTTTTTTATTCATACGTTTTGCAAGTAAAATTTGCCCTATAGCATTATTTATTTTATGTGCACCTGTATGGTTTAGATCTTCTCTTTTTAAATATATTTTTGCTCCATTTGCATATTTAGTTAAATTTTTTGCATAATATAATGATGTTGGTCTTCCAACATATTGTTTTAAATAGTGTAAATATTCTTTTACAAATTTTTCATCATTTTTTGCTTTTGTAAATTCTCTTTCAATTTCATTTAATTTTTCTTTTAATTCTTGTGGCACATATTGTCCACCAAACTCTCCATAATTCATAATTAATTCCTTCTTTCTTTAAAATAATTTTATATAAAATTTGCCAATGCCAGTCAGCTTCCATATGCACCACCTCCTTTAAACAACAAAAAGCACATGTACAAGTTTTAATCACTCATACATGTGCTTTGTGTATTTTTTTCTTAATATTTTTTAAAGCACAACAAATTTGTATGGGTGATTCTTCTCCCATACATTCCACCAGTTATTTAATTTTATATTAATTAAATTACTCATTGTTTTGTCTCCTTTATAATATTATTATATGAAAATCTTTTTATATTGTCAATTGTTTATACAAATTCATAATCTAATAATTCAATTTTGTTAGATATAAATTCTTCGTTTTTGTCTATTGGCTTACTCAATTCTGTTGATAAATACTTTTTATTATCATCTGGGAACACAGTAACAATGTCTCCTTCATTTTCTTCTTTTGCAAGTACACTTGCAATTAAATTAGCACCTGAAGATATGCCAACACCAATTCCTAATTCTATTGCTATCTTTCTCGACATATTTATTGCATCATCGTCATTTATTGTAATAATTTTATCTATTTTTTCCTTATCTACTATTTTTGGAATAAAATCATCTCCTATTCCTTCAATTTTATGATTTCCAATAATTTTATTTTGTGACAATAACGGCATTTTATCTGGTTCCAATGCATAAATTTTTGTTTTTTTATTTTCTTCTTTTAGTCTTTTTGCAACCCCCATTAGAGTCCCTCCTGTTCCTATTCCTGAAACAAATCCTGCTATATTACTTTTTAATGTTTCTATAATTTCTTTACCTGTTGTTTCATAGTGTGCTAATACATTATTTTCATTTTCAAATTGATTACTTAAAAAGGCATTATTTTTTTGAGCATATTTTACAGCTTCATTAATTGCTCTTTTGAATCCCCCTTCTTCTTTAGAAATAAGTGTCACTTTTGCATCGTACATTTTCATTAAATCAAGTCTTTCTTTGCTTACCCAATCTGGCATAAATATGTGAACTGGATTACCAAAAAAGGCTCCCATGGCAGACAATGCAATACCTGTATTTCCGGCTTGTTGCTTCTACTATTTCCATTCCTTTTTTTAATTCATTATCTTCATACGCTGATTTAATAATATAATATGCTACTCTATCTTTTATACTTCCAGTCAAATTATATGACTCTAATTTAGAATAAACATGTTTTTCCTTTCCTTTGTATTTATATGATATTTTAATTAAAGGTGTATTTCCAATTTTCATATATCAAATTCCCTCCTTATTTTAATTTATTAAAATAAGTTCATAATGTTACAAATTACAAAAAACACATGTATAAGCTTTTTATCACTCATACATGTGCTCTGATTAAATATTACAATTTAATCCAATATACTTGTGCTATTTTTCCCTCTTCGGTTTTTAATTCTTTTTCTAGCACTCCTCCTGCTTTTAAAATCGTTTTTCTAGATGGTTCGTTTTCTTTATAGCACCCTAGCATTACTTTCTCTAGTTTTAACTCTTTCTTGCAATATTCTAATGCTTGGGCAAGCATTTGAGTTACATATCCTTTTTTTCTTTCTGTTGGTCTTACTCCATAACCAATATGTCCTCCATAGTTTCTTAAAAAATCATTTGCTAGTTTATGTCTTATATTTATCATCCCAATAATTTTATTATCTCTTTCTCTTACTCCAAAAAATTGTGTTGTAACAGCGTAATTATCTTGAACTGTTTCTTTCTTTGAATTGTTTTTTAATAATTCTAGCCATTCATCATAGTTGTCTATTTTATCCCATTTTGAACATGCATGTAATGTTTTTTCTCCATTTTCAAAATGTTCTTTTTTATATTCTATCATTTGTTGTTCGTATTCTTTTGTTGGTTTGATTAATTTTATTTTATCTTCTAACCTATATTCCAACCCTACTTCCCCCAATTCTATATTATGTACTTTTGAATTTCTTTCTGAAATTATTTTTCCACCCATCTTTTTATAAAATTCTATAGATGGATCATTTCCTTTTAAACACCAAATAATTAATTTTTTTCTATTATGTTCTATAAAGTAATTCTTTGCATAATTAAATAATTTGCTTCCTATTCCATTTCTTTTTAATTCTGGCTCTACATATAGAACATGAATTTCTGCATTATGAAGCTCATCATTTTCGTCATCTGGTTTTCCAAATCTAATAACTCCTAAAATTTTGTTTTCTTCTTCATATACATATATATTATTACTTTCATTTTGAGAAAAAATATTTCTCTTCCAGCCTTTGCTCATCTCATCTTCTTGCATATCATCTAAAAACTCTTGGTCTATAAGTCCTTTGTATGCTGTTTGCCATCCTCTTAAAATTAAATTTGCTATACTATTTGAATCTTCAATTTTTGCTTTTCTAATCATAATATCTACCTTCTTTATATATCTAAATAATATACTTTGCTTTCAAATTTTTGGCTCTTATCAAATTTCTCATAACTTTCGTCTTTTACATATTTAAATCCAGCTTTTTTCATTACTGCACCAGATGCAGGATTAAGTACTGCATGTGCACATCTAAATCTATGTATTTTTTCTTCAATTGCTAAATAATTAATTACTTCTTTTAATGCTTCAGTTGTATACCCATTGTTCCAATGTTTTTTAGCAATGTTATAGCCTATTTCATATCTGTTATCTTCACTTGGAAATGCTCCTATAGCACCTATTAATTCATTGCTATTTTTTAGAACTATTCCCCAATTAAAGCACCCTTCTTTTTTATATCTTTTTTCTTCCAAAAGTATATATTCCTTTGTCTCCTCAATATTTTTATGTGTAGACCATCTTACATATTTAGAAACATCATCATTACTAGTCCAATTTTTAAATGCTTCTTCTGCATCATTTACTGTTAATGCTCTTAATATTAATCTTTCTGTTTCTAATACTTTCATTTCGCCTTTTTCCATAATATAACCTCCTCATATGCAAAAAAGCCTTATGTCGAAATCTTTAAGACTCCTCCATAAGACTTTAATCTTATTTCTGTGTAAGTAACTTTTGTTACTCTATACCGCTCGCTTTTGCTAGGTATACTCCTAAAACTTATTAGTAGTTTACCATATTTTAACATTAATTGTCAATACTAAGATGTGTCAAAATTTTTGGTTTCTTTTGCCACATCTCTGCATCAATCTGTTATCATATATCCTACTCCACGAATGGTTTTTATATATTTATCATATCCATATTGTTTTAGTGTTTTTCTTAATCCACTTGCATATACCTCTACTACGTTTGTAGTTGTAAATGAATCAAATCCCCATATTTTATCAAATATTTGCTCTTTCGTTATTATTGTTCCTTTTGAATTTATAAGGTATTCTAGTATATCAAATTGTTTTCCTTGTAATGTTATTTCCTCATCTTTTATAAATGCTCTTCTACTTTTTATATTTAATTTTAAATCTTTAAATTCAATTATATCTTGTTTGTATGCTCCATTTGTTCTTCTAATTATTGCTTCTAATCTTGCTAATAGTTCATCTCTTTCAAATGGCTTCACTAAATAGTCATCTGCTCCATAGTTAAAACCTTTTAGTTTGTCATTTAATGTGTCTTTTGCTGTTAATATTAAAACTGGCGTTAACACTTTGTTTTCTCTGAGTTTTAAAAGGACATCATATCCTGACATTTCTGGTAGCATAAGGTCTAATATAATTGCATCATATATATTTTCTTTTGCCATCATATATGCTTCATAGCCATCATATGCTTGTTCTGTATCAAACTTCTTACATATGCATTGTTTTATCGTATCTGATAAAGTTCTTTCATCTTCTACAATTAATATTTTCATATATTTACCTCACTCGTAAATTATATAATATTTTAAAATTAAAAAATTTGTAGGAGAAAAGACTATAAATGGGGATGGAAAAATAATCTTTTCTTTCCTACTTTTGGGGTGATATTAGTTTTAGTCTTTCCTATGTTGATATTTCTATTATATTTTTTTAATATTAAATTAATATTAAAAAATAGAAAGATTTAA
>CALYZR010000024.1 GCA_945610215.1 uncultured Clostridium sp.
TATTGCTTTTGGTTTCATCTTTTTTTGGTAATATATCTTTTAGTCTTATAAATGTATTCCTCTTATCTCCAATATCAACAAATGCAGACTGCATTCCTGATAATACATTTTGCACTTTACCACAATATATATTTCCTTCTAGCCTTTGGTGATTTTCATGTTCTTCATGTTTCTCTACTAATATGCCGTTTTCTACTAGCATTATATTCTTTTTATCTGGTTCTTTATTTATAATAAGTTCTAGCATTTAAGTCTCCTTTTAATTAAATTTGTTCATTGCAACATCTATTCCACTTTTCAATATTTCAATTACACTATCTGCTGCTTTTTCTATACTTTCTTCTAATACTTCTTTTTCTCTTTTAGGTATAGGTCCTATTACATAATTTATCATATCGCATTTGTCCTCTGGTGCTCCTATTCCAACTCTTACTCTTATAAAGTCCTCTGTATTTAAATTTTGTACAACTGATTTCATTCCATTATGTGTTCCTGGTCCACCTTTTGGCTTTAATCTTATATCTCCTAAATCTAAATCAATATCATCATAAATAATAATAATATTTTTATTAGATATTTTATAGAATTTTTTAAATTGTATAATACTCTCTCCACTTAGATTCATATAGGTTTGTGGTTTTACTAATATTACTTTATTACTTTCTATTTCTCCCATACCATATAAAGCATCAAATTTAGATTTTGACACTTTTATATCACATTTTTTTGATATTTTATTTATTACATCAAATCCCATATTATGCCTTGTATTTGCATAATCACTTTCTGGATTTCCTAGTCCTACTATTAAATACATCCTTCTCCCCTTATAAGTAAGTTTTATATAAATCAACTATTTTATTTATTAATATTTCTGTTGTATAATTCTTTTTCATATAATCTGCTATTTTGTTACTGTCATATTTATCCTTTTCTTTTAAAGTTTTAATTATTCCATTTGCAAGTGCTTTTGGATTTTCCTTTTCTACTATTACTCCAAAATCTTTTTTCATAAATCTTAACATTGCTTCTATATTAGTAACTACAACAGGTGTACCACAAGCCAAAGATTCAAGAATTACTAATGCCAATCCTTCATATCTAGAAGATAAAACAGTAATGTCTGCTATATTATATAATTTATTAAGTTCTTCCTGCGTTTGAGCCCCTAAAAAAAATACATTTTTTAAGTCTAATTCTTCTACTTGTTTTTCTAATTCCTTATGTAATATTCCTTCTCCTGCTATAAGTGTTAATATATTCTCTTTTTCATATATTTTTGCTGCTTTTAACAATATGTCAATTCCTTTTACATGTACTAACCTTCCAGAAAGCAGAACTATATTGTCATACGTTTTATTTATTCCTATTTCTTTTAATACATTCTCCTTCTTGTATTCCTTTTTATAAAAAATCTCTTGATCATATCCATTTACTATGTTAACTACTTTACTTTTTGCTTCTGGAAATTCTTGCAATACTTGCTCGTTATTACTTTCTGAAATAGTAATAATATTTTTGCATTTATCAATAACTTTATTACAATATTTATGGAAACGCTCCCATGATTGATGCCCCAATATATCGGTTCCATGAGATGAAACTATTGTTGGAATATTAAATTCAGTTGCAATGCTAGATAATATCCATATATGTCCCGAATGTATTATATCTGGTTTAAAGTTTTGTATTATCTCTTTCATTTTTAATCTGAAAGCATCTTCATACATTTTAAGTTGTTCATCTGTTAATTGATTGAATGTTAAACTGCTTCTTGGGTGTGTTGTAAAACATGGAAAGTTAAATAGTAATTGACCCGGTATTTCTTCTTTGTATTTAAAAAATACTGGATTTATTTTAACACCTTCAATTTTTTCTATTTCGGTTGTATTTTCCGGAATAATTATTTGTACTTCGTGTCCCAATGTGGTTAAACTTTTAGCAAGATTTTTAGTATATATTCCGCTTCCTCCACCAAAAAGTGGAAATTGGTTTATTAATAATACTTTCATATTATACCTCATATATTCCAATTTAATATTATTAATATATCATATTTATCAATTTTTGACAATATTTTACACAACAAAAGTAGCTCTGTTGCACTTTTATTCGTGCCTATTTAATTTGCCAAACGAAATAAAAAAATCAAAAATAAAAGTTGCACTTGTTTTTGTGCAACCTTATTATTTCTCTATGTTTTAGTCTTCTTTATGGTCTTTTAAAAGTTCCAATTGTGATATTAAAAGTGATTCCATTTTTGCTTTATATACATCAAATTGCTTTTTTAAGTCTTCTAATTCTTTTTGTTTTAGAAGTATTTGTGTATTTAATTCTTCTACTGAATTTTTTGCTTGGAATTCTGCATCTTTTATTATTTGTTCTGCTTGTTTTTTCGCAACTTCTTGTACTTCATCTGCTGTTTTTTGAGCCATTATTAAAGTATTTTGTATTGTATTTTCTATATTTTTATATTTTCCAACATCATCATCTAATTCTTCTCTTTGAGCTTTTAGTTCTGCATTTTCTTTATATAATTTTCCATAATCTAGTGTTAATTCATCTAAGAAATCATCTACTTCGTCTACATTATATCCATTCATCATTTGTTTTGCAAATTTTTTATTTTCTATATCTAATGGTGTTATCATATTATCACTCCTTATTATAAAAGGGCATACTATATATGCCCATATTTAGTAATTTTTGTATTAGTTATTGTTTTTTAGCCATGAAACTGAAAGTTTATTCTTTATTTCTTCTCTTGCTAAATCACTTGCTATTTCATAATTAACTGGTGCAACTAAAAATATTGCATTTGATACTTTTTGTATATGGCCGTCTAACGCATGAACTCCTCCACTAATAAAGTCAACTATTCTTCTTGCCACATCTTTATTTACATACTCTAAGTTAACTATTATAGACTTTTTTTCTTTTAAGTAGTTACAAATTTCTTCTGATTGTTCAAAAGAAGTTGGTTGTGTTATTACCATTTTAATTTGTTGTGGTTGTGGCATACTAACTACTTTGCTTTTTCTTCCAAATAATCCTTTTTCTTCTACTTCTTCTGGTTCTTCTTCTTTTTCATAACCATATATATTTTCGTTATCATTTTCTAATTCTTCATCATTTGCAGTATCTACCCCTAAAAAATCCCATACTTTATTCATAATTGCTCCTGCCATTAAAAAAACCTCCTAATTTTTTCTCCTTTGTAATTTTCATATTATTAGTATCTAACTTTTCTTTCAAATTGTCAATACTTTTACCTGTTGTAATAAAATCTTAATTTCTTTGTAACATTATTGTAATATTATTTCACATTTTCTAAATCTGGATTTAGTACTATTTCATCATATATTGTAACCTGTCTCATGTTATTGATTTCAGTCGTTGTAAAGCCCAACTCTTTTAATTCTTTTGAATCATAGTTACTTATTATACAATAGTTTTCTCCTTCTTTGCATATTTTTACTAATATTTTATTTAAGTAGCCACCTCTATTTCTTACTATGTAACTTAGTCCATTATCATATATGATTGCCGATTTTGGTACTTTTAATCCCTCATATTCCCACCATATTACATCAATTGATATTTTTCTATAATCTATCAATTTTTCGACACAATTATTTATTTTAAATATTAATAGTACATAATTATCTTTTTCTGCCTTGTATTCAATCGTTGCTGTTACATTATCTTGTGTAGCAAGTCTTAATGTTACTTTATCATCTACTTGTGCTTCTTTTGCTTCATTTGATTCCATAATTGTTGCAATATAACATTCATAATTATTTATTACTTTCCCCATTTCTGAATTAGAACTTACTATTTGTCCAGTTTTTAATCCTAAGTCTTCAAGAAATTTCTTGTCTAACATTTCAAAGTTGTTTGGAGTTAAAACTTCTTCTAAATTATCTATCCTGTATGAAACCACTCCACTCATCGGTGCTATTACATATTCTGAATTTTTCTTTAACTCCTCATCATATTTATTTTTTTCTTGAATTAATCCATTTATATATGAGCCTGCTTGACTTAATTCTCCCGCAATTTTTGATTTTTTTGTAATATATGTATCTATATCCTTTTTATGTTCTCTTATCTTCTGGACATCGTTTTCTTGGCTTATTCCTTCTATTTTATTTGCTATTTGATTATCTATTGCACTTATATCACTTGTTAAAAACTCTGCTTGCCCTGCAATTGCTTTTTGAATGTTTTCATTTATTTCTGCTATTTTTTGTTTTAAATCTTCTTCATTAGCTCCATAATATCTAAATATATTTTCTCCCTTTGCTACCTTTTCACCTTCTGTTTTTATTTGCACCATCCCATTTTTATAGTTTGCGCCTTTTACTGTTTTTTCTTCTCTAATCACATATCCTGTTATGCTTTCTTCACTAGATATAGAACCATTTTCAATAATAAATGTATTTGTTGGTACTGCAACTAGTTTTATTATTTCGTATGTAGCATATACTAAAACTAAAGCTATTAAGACTAATAATATTAAGCCTGTTATTTTGTTTTTATTAATATTTTTCTTTGAACTTTTGGTGTTATTTTTTCTCTTTTTGTTGTTTTTAATTTCTCTCTTAGTCAATGCTTAATTCCTCCTTTCATTATTAGTTATAAGCTTTTTAGTATATTATTTATATTGTCTTTTATGTTGTTAGTTCCGTCTAACCAATATATTTCTTTATTCTTTCTAAACCATGTTAGTTGCCTTTTAGCATATCTTCTTGTTTCCATTTTTAGTTTCTCTATCATTTCCTCTTTTTGAATATTTCCATTTAAATATTCTACAACTTCTTTATATCCGAAGTCCTTGCATTGCAGTTGGAAATACATTATACTTCTCTAAAATTTCTTTTACTTCTTGTATAAGTCCTTGCTCTAGCATTATATCCACTCTTTTATTTATTCTATCATACAAAATTTGTCTATCCATATTTATTCCAAAGACTTTATAATCATATTTAACTTCGTTTTTTCTTGATTCCAAATCCTGCTGTGTTTTAGTTTTCCCTGTTTTATGATATATTTCTAATATTCTTATAATTCTCTTTTTATCATTTTTACTTATTTTACTTGTTGCTTCTGGATCTATTTTTAATGCCTTTTTATATAAGTCTTCCAAGCCTTTATTCTGTGCAATTTCATTTAAATGATTTCTATATTTCATATCAATTTCTTCATTTGCAAATTCTATTCCATATATTAAAAAATTTATATATAACCCTGTTCCACCACAAATAATAGGTGTTTTTCCTTCCATTAAAATTTGCTCTATACATTGTTCTGCTTGTTTTTTAAAATCTGCTACACTATATCTTTCTTCTGGTGAAACTATGTCTAACATATAATGCCTAATTCCTTGCATTTCATCTTCTAATACTTTTGCTGTTCCAATATTCATGTCTTTATATATTTGCATAGAATCTGCCGAAATTATTTCACCATTTATTTTTTTTGCAAGTTCTATTGCTAAATTTGACTTTCCGTGAAGCTGTTGGTCCTACAATAACTATTACTTTGGGTTTGTTCATTTTTCTTTCCTTTACTTTGTTTTCGGAAAAGGAGCCTTCTCACACCTTTTCACCAATAAATTATTTTCTATTAAATTTACGTTCTATATCATATTTTGTCATTTTTATTGCTGTTGGCCTTCCGTGTGGACATGTAAATGGATTTGGTAAAACTAATAACTGTTTCATTAATGTATCTACTTCTTCATTTGTTAATTTCATATTTGCTTTTACCGCAGCTTTACATGCTATTGTACTAATAAATTTATCTTCTTTCTCCTGTTTTGCAGTTATTGCAACAGTATCTATTTCATCTAGAATTTCTAAAAATAACTCTTTTGTATCTAAGTCCATACATAATGATGGAACTCCTATTAACCTAATTGTGTTGTCTCCAAATTCTTCTATTATAAATCCAGCTTTTTTAAATAAGTCTGTATTTTCTTTTACAATTGCTCTTTCTTTATGTGATAATTCAATTATATCTGGTAATAACATAATTTGAGATTCTTTTTCCATATTGCTGTAAAAATTTTTCTTTATTTTCTCATACATAACTCTTTCGTGTGCAGCATGTTGATCTATTATATAAACTTCATCTTTTATTTCAATTACTAAATATGTAGAAAATAAAGCTCCTATAAATTTATATTTTAGTATTGTATTATAATTTTCTTTTTCTTCAAATACAGATATGTTTTCTACTTCTTTTAATGTTTTATTGTCTATTCTAGTATAATCCTCATCTACTTTTTTTGTTTCTGGAAGCTTTCCAAATGTTTTTACATACATTTCATCAAAATCTTTACTTGGATTTTCTTCTACTTGTGAATCTTCTAATTTCTTTTGTTTATCTAATATATTTTCCATATTTTCTTTTTGTTCTTGTGTTGGTATTTTTATTTCTTCTGCTTGTTCTACATTTTTTTGTGCAAATATTTCTTGAAGCGTATTTGTACTGTAATTTTCTATAAATTCATCTGTATCTTTTTCTTTCTTTTTAAATAATCCCATGAATCCTGATTTTTTTATATCTTCTGATTCTTCTTTTTGTTCTATCTCTGGTTCTGTTTTTGTTTGAATTTCTTCTACTGCTTTTTTTGGTTCTTCTTTTATTTCCAACTTTTGTTCTTCTACTACTATAGGCTCTTTTTCTACCTCTTTTACTAGATCTCCTTTTAGCAAAGTTTCTTTTACACTATGGTATATCGCTTTAAATACTTTTTGTTCTTCTTGGAATCTAATTTCTAATTTAGTTGGATGTACATTTACATCTATTTTATTTGGTTCTATTTCAATATTTAGAATTACTACTCCATATTTTCCTATTGGAATTAAACCTTTAAATGCTTGTTCAACTCCTGCAGATAATGTTTTATCTTTTATATACCTTTTGTTCACAAAAAACATTTGATAACTTCTATTGTTTCTTGCTATTTCAGGTTTTCCTATTGCTCCAGTTACTCTTATTCCTTCATATTCGTAATTTACTTTTAAAAGTCCTTCTGCAATTTCTTTTCCATATATAGTATATATTACTGTTTTCAAATCCCCATTTCCATTTGTTTGTATTATTGTTTTGCTACCATTTATAAGCTTTATTGCTATATTAGGATTTGCAATTGCTATTCTTGATACTGCATCTTCTATATATCCTGCTTCTGTAAAGTCTTTTTTTAAAAATTTATATCTAACTGGTGTATTAAAAAATAAATTACTTACTGTAATTGTTGTTCCCTGTTTAGAAGCCGCATCTTCTATTTCTAAAATTTTTCCACCTTCCACTATTATTTTATGTCCAATTTCGTCATTTTCTGTTTTTGTTACCAGTTCTACATGTGCAATTGCAGCAATACTAGCTAAAGCTTCACCTCTAAACCCCATGGATTTTACATTTTCTAAATCATCTGCTTTTCTTATTTTACTTGTTGCATGTCTTTCAAAGGCAAATTCTAGGTCATCTTTGCTCATTCCAGAACCATTATCTATAATTCTTATTTTGGAAATCCCACCATTTTGTATTTCTACTGTAATATTTGTTGCTCCTGCATCTATTGAATTTTCTACTAATTCTTTTACTACCGATGCAGGTCTTTCTATAACTTCACCTGCTGCAATTTTATTTATCGTGTTTTTATCAAGAACTTCAATTTTAGAC
>CALYZR010000025.1 GCA_945610215.1 uncultured Clostridium sp.
TGAATATTTGTTTTTATTTATTTGTGCATATATTGCTTCTTTTGAAATATTATAGTCTTTTGATATTTTGTCTATATATATTTCTTGTTCTATTTTATTTTCTACTTCACTTAATATTTTTGCTATTTCATTTAAAAATTTTATTTTATCATTTGTATTTTCTATATTTAATCCTCTTTTTAGTACTTTTATTTTAAATTCAACTAAAGAAATTGCATTTTCTACCAAGTCATTAAATCTACCATTTCCGTATTTTATAACATATTCATCTGGGTCCTTTGCGCCATCCATTTGAAGTATTCTTATATCACATCCTAAATTATTCAAAATCTCTAAGCCTCTGAGTGTAGCAGCTTGTCCTGCCGAATCAGAATCATATGATATGATTACTCTTTCTGCATATTTTCTAAGCAATCTTCCTTGTGCTTCTGTAAGTGCTGTACCACATGATGCAACCACATTGTCTATTCCCCTTTGGTGAAGAGATACTGTATCCATATATCCTTCAACAATAATTAGTTTTCTAGATTTTGAATTTTTTGCTACATTTAATCCATATAGGTTTCTTGCTTTACTATAAACTATGTTTTCTGGTGAATTTATATATTTTGGCAGTGAATTGTCAAGTACTCTTCCTCCAAAAGCAATAAATCTATTTCTTATATCTTGTATTGGAAATATTAATCTGTTTTTAAATCTATCTACATAACTGTTTCCCTTTTTTATTACTAAATCTGATGCGAGTATTTCTTCTTCGCTAAATCCTTTTTCTTTTAGTAATTCATATATAACATTGGTGTTTTCGGCATATCCTATGCAAAATTCTTTTAATGCTTTGTTGTCTAATTTTCTTTTTTTTATATATTCTTGTGCTGGTTTTGCTTGTGGTTTATATAATGTTTCATGATAATGCATAGCAACTATTTTGTTTATTTCATACACTTTTTCTTTTAGCTCTAGCCTTCTTGAATCTACATTGTTTTCTAGTGTTGGCAGTTTTATTCCTGCTCTATCTGCTAGCATTTCTAAGCTTTCTTTAAAGTCAACGTTTTCTATTTTACTAATAAAATGAATTACGTTTCCGCCGTGCGCCACATCCAAAGCAATGGAATATTTGTTTATCTGGCGACACAAAAAAAGAAGGTGTTTTTTCTTTATGGAAAGGGCACAATCCAAAAAAATTTCTACCACTTCTTTTTAATATTACATATTGTGATATTATATCTACTATATCGTTGCTATTTCTTATTTCATCTATTAATTCCTCACTATAACGCACCATTTTTCTACGCCTTTCTTTTACATAATTATATTATTCGACAACTAATTTTCAAATCCTTCATATATTGTTTAAGCTTTCCTTTTTAGCAAAAAAAATTGACTGTCCTACATATAGGACAGTTCATCTTTGAATTATTATTTTACATCTGTTATATTATTTGAGTCTGTTCCACTAAATGGAATAAATGTTTTTACAATGTTGTGTGGTTCATTATTATTTGCTGTTTTACTATATTCTGCAAATGAATTATTAATTGTATCATTTACTAGTTCTTCCATTTGTTCTTTGTTTGAATTTTCAGCAAGAGTAAGCTCACTTACTAATATTTGTTTTGCATTAAGTAGCATTTTTTTCTCGCCTGTTGAAAGTCCTTTTTCTTTTTGTTTAAAGCTTAGGTTTCTAACTACGTCTGCAATCTCATAAGCATCTCCGCTTTTCATTTTTTCCATGTTGTCTCTATATCTTTTATTCCAATTCATATCCATTTGAGTTGAATCTGTTTCTAATACCTTAAAAACTTTTCCAGCTGTTTCTTTATCTATAATATCTCTTACACCAATTCCTTCTGCCTTTGCTGTTGGTACCATTACTTTTACTTCACCTGGCATTTTTATTATGTAATAAGCTTGTTTTTCTCCTAAAATATCCTTTTCTTCTATACCTTCTATTGTTCCTGCTCCGTGCATTGGGTATACTACTTTATCACCAACATTAAACATTTACAGTCACTCCTTTTTAGTCTATTATTTTCTCTATCGACCTTTTTTATTATACCATAATTTTGGTAATAAGTCAAAGGAATTTTTGGTATATTTTACATAAAATTTTAGCATTATTTATTTGTCGATCCAAATCCTCCTGTTCTTTCTCCTTGTGCAATATCATCGTCTGTTACTAAATATTTTTGAAAAATTGCCTGTCCTATTCTGTCTCCTTTCTTTATTTCCACATCTTCCGCCTTAAAGTTAAAAAATGCATACATAATATGTCCATCATTGTCAGGATTTCCATAATAGTCGCTATCTACTACTCCTATGCTATTTGCTAAAATCAACCCTTTTTTGCCTGGATTAGAACTTCTATTTGCAAGTATTAATACTTCGTCACTTTTCATATATGCCTTTATTCCTGTTTTTACAAGTGTTGGCTTTTGTCCTGGTTTAAATGCAGGAATTATACAATCTTCTGCTGCCTCTACATCATACCCTGCTGAATTTTTTGTTGATCTTACAGGTAAATTTATATTACTATTTTCAAATCCTTTTGCTATTTCAAATCCTCTTTTCCTTTCCATTTCTATACCTCTTTTCTTTATTTTTTAACATTATATATTCTTTGTCGTTTTGTGTCAATTATATATTTATTTTCATATATTATTAATAGTAACAAATCTTTATTAGAACAAATTATATAAACAAATGAGGACAGACCTCTTTCGTTTTTATTTTACTTATTTGGAGGTTAAAACTAGTGAACTATACATCTTTAGATAAATTAGATATTAATAAATGTGCCAAAATACATTCTCTTAATTGTACTGGGGATTTAAGAAGAAGGCTTTTAGATTTAGGGCTTGTGGAAGGGACTAATATAAATGCAGTTCTTAAAAGTCCTATGGGTAATCCTATTGCTTATGAAGTACGTGGAAGTATAATTGCTCTTAGAAAAGAGGATTCTAAATTGATTAGAATTTTTGAATTATAATTTAAAAAGTGTTTTTGTATGAAATTGAGTTTTCAGCTACAATACTGTGCCACTGCAATATTTACAACAAATTATTCACCTTATATTTATTTTTGCATATATTATAGAAATATTTAAAACGAGGTGATTTTATGGGACTTACTTCTAGTTCCACTGGTGCTAAATTATTAGATAATGATATAGAAGTTTTAAAGTCTAAGTGTGATTTTACTGTTGCAATAGCTGGTAATCCTAATGTTGGTAAAAGTACTGTTTTTAATTCTTTGACTGGTCTTCATCAACATACTGGTAATTGGCCTGGCAAAACTGTTAGTAATGCTAGTGGTATAACTACTTTTAATGATAAAGATTTTCTTTTAGTCGATATTCCTGGTACATATTCTATCATGTCTAATTCCCAAGAAGAAGAAATTGCTAGGGATTATATTTGTTTTGGAAATCCTGATTGTACAGTTGTTGTAGTTGATGCTACTTGTTTAGAAAGGAACTTAAATTTAGTATATCAAATTTTGGAAATTACAAATAAAGTTGTTGTTTGTGTTAATTTGCTAGATGAGGCCAAAAAAAAGGGAATAGAAATAGATTTAGATAGGCTTTCTTTTACTCTTGGTGTACCTGTTGTTGGAACTATTGCAAGAAAGAAAAAAACTTTAAGAAGTTTAATGCAAAATGTATTTAATGTTTGTTCTTCTAATTTTTCAGAAGAACTATTTAAAACAGATTATCCAGAAGCTATTGAAGCTTCTGTTAGTGTTATAGAAAAAAGTATAAAAGGAGTTTTGAAAAATTCTAGTTTTACTAATTATAGATGGATTAGTTTAAAATTATTAGAAGGTAATTTAAAAATTATTTCATCAATTGAAAAATATTTAAATATAGATTTAATTAATAACAAAGATATAATTTACAGTATAGATGTGGCTAAAAAAATATTAGAAGAGAATGATATAGACCTTCCTTCTTTTAAAGACATTATTGTTTCTACAATTATGTACCATAGTGAAAGAATTAGCTTGGATATTACAAGTTATAAAAGGCAAAACTATTCTGCAACTACTAATAAGATTGATAAAATTCTTACATCTAAATTAACAGGTATACCAATTATGCTTTTATTTTTTGCGCTAATTTTTTGGATTACTATAACTGGTGCAAATTATCCATCCCAATTGTTATCACAATTATTTAATTATATTGAAGCCAAATTGGTTTTACTGTTTGAATATTTTAACTCTCCTTCCTGGCTTATAAACATCTTTGTATTTGGTATGTATAGAACTCTCGCATGGGTTGTGGCTGTAATGCTTCCGCCGATGGCTATTTTCTTTCCTCTTTTTACTATTTTAGAAGATTTAGGATATTTGCCAAGAATTGCTTTTAATTTAGATAACTTCTTTAGAAAAGCTTGTACGTCTGGAAAGCAAGCATTAACAATGTGTATGGGATTTGGTTGTAATGCAGCAGGAGTTGTTGGATGTAGAATTATAGATTCTCCAAGAGAGAGATTAGTTGCAATGCTTACTAATAATTTTGTACCTTGTAATGGTCGTTTTCCTTTTTTAATTACGATTTCATCTATCTTTTTTGCAAGTAGCGCATTTGGAATATGGTCTTCTATTTGGTCCACGCTTGCCGTTATTCTTGTTGTAATTATAGGTGTTATTGTTACACTTGTTATATCAAAAATCCTTTCTAAAACAATCTTAAAGGGATTTCCATCATCTTTTATGCTTGAGCTTCCTCCTTATAGAACTCCTCAGTTTGGAAAAATTTTGGTACGTTCTATTTTTGATAGAACTTTGTTTGTCCTTCGGAAGAGCTGTTAGTATTGCAATTCCTGCCGGAATTGTTATATGGCTTTTTGCAAACATAAATATCAGTGGTATTAGTTTATTGAACTATGTTGCTAATTTTCTGGATCCTTTTGCTAAAATTATGGGATTGGATGGTTATATTTTAACTGCATTTATATTAGCACTTCCTGCAAATGAAATTGTCTTGCCAATAATTCTTATGAGTTATATGGCTGGAGGAAATCTCGTTCAAATAGATGATCTGTCAAGTATTTCTAGCATTTTAATTAATAATGGTTGGACTATATTAACTGCAATAAATGTAATGCTATTTTGCTTAATGCATTTTCCTTGTTCCACAACACTTATCACAATACAAAAAGAGTCTGGAAGTTTAAAATGGACTGTGCTTGCATTTTTAATTCCAACATTTTCTGGAATTATCACTTGTATTTTTACAACTTGCATATATAATTTAGTCTTTTAAATTTATAGTAGAATTTTATATGGGGAAAAAGGGGTCTGACCCCTTTTTCCCCATAGTCGACTTTTTTCGCTAAATATTCTCTTTTATTTTACCTTCTTTATATGCTGAAAGTAAAAGTTTTAAGTCATCTATTTCTTCTTGTATTTCTTTTCCTATGTCTGTGTCTGCTACTCTTTTTCTTTCTGTTTCTTTTTCGTTTATCATTATGTCATATTTTATATCTTTTTCTTCTCTTATTGCAGTTGCTTTTGAATCAAATGGTTCATTTGCAGCTAAAATCAATCCATATGAGTTGTATGTTAGTGTGTATCCTGCTCTTCCTGTTTGCCCTCTGTAACTTTTTGCAAATCCTCCGATCTATTACTAAAAGTTTTCCATTTGCTTTTATTGGACTTTCTCCATCTTTTTCCTTTACCGGAACATGACCATTTATTATGTGTGATTTTTTTGCTTCCAATCCAAATTCTTTTAACACTTTATCACATATCTCTTCATTTTCTATTAATGCAAAGTATGGATTTTTTTCTTCTTTATGAGTTTCTTTTTCTTCTACAAAATATCTTTCAAATGTTGCAGCTTTTGCTTTGCCAAATAATGGTGATTTTGGTCCACACCATAAATACCACATAAAGTCTACTGCATCTTTATTATTTTGCTCATTGAAATATGCTTTATTTGCAATTTTTTCTATATAGTCAAAATACTCTTTTCCTGATAAAGTTTTTCCTAATACGTCTATTTCTGAGAATTCTCCATTTCTTTCCATCGGAACGCATCCATGGAACAATAAATTTGAGTTGAAGCATTTATACATAGATGCTTTTGAATACAGGAATGATATATGTTTATTTAGTGTTTCACTATTCTTAAATGATTCTTGAAGCCTATTTATTATTTCTTCTTCTTCTTCAGTTAATTTATATGGATTTTTATAATCAACTGTTGGGAAATTTGTATCATTTAAGTTGTAAATTTTATTTCCTATTTGTATTGTTCCTTTTTCATAGTCTATTTTATCTAATAAAAGTCTTTCATTCATTTTATATTCTGGATGGTCTTTTATTATTTGTCCTTCTAGCTTAAATTGTATTATTGATATCGCTTTATGTATTTTTGCTATTGATATTTCATCACTTCTTATATATTTGTTATAGTCAAATACTTTTGGTACAAACTTTTTACAATCGTCATCTTTGTATGTTTCTAATGCAAATGTTGCAAGTGGTCTTATATTTATTCCATATCCGTCTTCTAATGTGTCTATATTATCATATCTACTACATATTCTAATTACATTTGCTATACATGATTTATTACCACATGCTGCTCCCATCCATAGTATATCATGGTTTCCAAGTTCTATATCCAAACTATGAAAATTCATTAATGTATCCATTACTAATTTTGCATTTGGTCCACGGTCAAATATGTCTCCTATTACATGTAAATGGTCTATTGCCATTCTTTTTATTAAATTTGATATTGCTACTATAAATTCATCTGCTCTATCTAATTCTATAATTGAGCTAATTATTTGTTTATAATATGTTTCTTTATCTGGTCCACATCCTTGAAGATGTAATAATTCATCTATAATATAGTCAAATCCTTTTGGCATTGCTTTTCTAACTTTTGATCTTGTATATTTTGAGCTTACTTCTCTTGCAACTTCTATAAGTCTATATAGATTTATACTATACCATTCTTTTATATCTTCTACTTCTTTTTTTATTAATGCCAATTTTTCTTCCGGATAATAAATTAATGTTGCTAACTGTCTTCTTTCACGTTCTGTTATTTGGTTGTTAAATATATCTTCTATTTTGTTCCTTATAATTCCAGAACCATTATTTAAAATATGAGAAAATGAACCATATTCTCCATGTATGTCACTTAAAAATAATTCTGTTCCTTTTGGCAAATTAAGTATTGCTTGTAAATTTATTATTTCTTCTGCTACTTGCTCTATATTTGTGTACTGCTTACTAAGTATTTTTAAATGTCTTTTTAAATTAACTTTCTCTTCCATTCTAATACCTCACTTAACTTTATAATTCTATCACAAATTATATGAAAAATATACCTCCATATGCTAATATGGAGGTGTTAAATTATTTATTACTTATTTGCGCAATTAAGTCATAATTATTTACACTAGTTACTTTGCAATTTATAAATTCTCCTATAAATTTAGTATCACAATTTTTTATTATTACCATTCCATCTGTATCCGGTATGTCCATATAACTTCTTCCTATAGCAAATTTATGGTCAAATGTTGTATCTTCTACTAATACTTTATATTCTTTTCCTATATAAGATTTTAGTTTTTCT
>CALYZR010000026.1 GCA_945610215.1 uncultured Clostridium sp.
TATATATTGTCTTGCTTTTTTTGTTCTTGCAAAAGCTTCTTCTATTATTTTATATGTTAATCCCTCAACTTTTATATCTACTTGTATTGCTGTTATTCCGTTTTTTGTTCCACCAACTTTAAAGTCCATATCTCCAAAGAAATCTTCTAATCCTTGAATATCTGTAAGCATTACATAATCATCTGGATTTTCTGGGTTTGATACAAGACCTGTTGAAATTCCTGCTACTGGATTTTTAATTGGAACTCCTGCATCCATTAATGCAAGTGTGCTTCCACAAATGCTTGCTTGTGATGTAGAACCATTTGAAGATAATACTTCTGATACAACTCTTATTGTATATGGGAATTCATCTTCTGATGGTATTACTGGAACTAATGCTCTTTCTGCTAAAGCTCCATGTCCTATTTCTCTTCTACCTGGTCCACGAGAAGTTCTAGCTTCTCCAACACTGTATGAAGGGAAATTGTATTGATGAATATATCTTTTTGTTTCTTCTTCATCTAATCCGTCTAATATTTGTTCTTCATTTTTCATTCCTAATGTAGCAATTGATAATACTTGTGTTTGTCCTCTTGTAAACAATCCACTACCATGTACTCTTGGAAGTAATCCTACTTCGCATGAAAGTGGTCTTATTTCGTCTATTGCTCTTCCATCTGGTCTTTTATGTTCTTCAAAAATCATTTTTCTTACTGATTTTTTTTCTAATTTATATAAGCTGTCTGCTATATCTTGTTTTACTTCTTCTGCTCTTTCTTCTCCATATTTTTCTATGAAGTAGTTTGTTACGTCTTCTGATAGTTTTTCCATATTTTTATCACGAACTTCTTTTTCTAAAGCTTGTACATCATTGTACATTCTTTCTTCGAAGTTTGCTTCTATTTCTTCATATATATCATGGTCTACTTCAAAAGATTTGTATTCCATTTTAGGTTTTCCTATTTCAGCTTTTATATCTGAAATAAATTTACATACTTTTTTAATTTCTTCATGTCCTGTTTTTATTGCCTCTAACATTTTGTCATCTGGTAATTCTTTTGCTCCAGCTTCTATCATTGCTATTTTTTCCATTGTTCCTGCAACTGTTAAGTCTAATTCTGTTTTTGCTCTTTCTTCTAATGTTGGATTTATAACAAATTTACCATCTACGTATCCTACTTTAACTGCTGCCGTTGGTCCTCCAAATGGTATATCTGATATAGAAAGTGCTGCTGATGTTCCTATCATTGCGCAAACTTCTGGTGAATTATCTGGTTCTACTGATAGTACTGTTGCAACAACTACAACATCATTTCTAAAATCTTTTGGGAATAAAGGTCTTATTGGTCTGTCTATTGCTCTTGATACTAATATTGCTTTGTCTGCTGCCTTTCCTTCTCTTCTTGTAAATCCTCCAGGGATTTTTCCTACTGCATACATTTTCTCTTCGTAATCAACTGATAGTGGGAAAAAGTCTATTCCTTCTTTTGGTTCTTTTGATGCTGTAACATTTACCATTACAACTGTTTCCCCATATCTTACTACTACATCTGCATTTGCTAATCCTGCAAATTTTCCTGTTTCTATTGTAAGCGGTCTTCCTGCAAGTTCCATTGAATATGTTTTAAACATAATTCATCCTCCTTTAATTTATTTTATATATTTTAAGAAGATAAATTTGTTAGTTTAAGTGTAACCTCTAAATAGGAAAGTGAAGTTTACTTTCCTATTTACAAGCTACCCCTATACAACAAAGTTATCTTTCTTATTAACATGTTTTTAGGCGGAAATATAAATTTCCGCCTACATCGTAATTGATTATTTTCTTAAATTTAATTGTTTAACTATTTCTCTGTATTTAGGTAAATCTTTTTTTGCTAAATAGTTAAGTAGGTTTCTTCTTTTACCTATCATTTTGAAAAGACCTCTTCTTGAATGATTGTCTTTTTTATGAACTTTTAAATGTTCCGTTAATTCATTAATTCTTTCTGTTAAAAGAGCTATTTGAACTTCTGATGATCCTGTGTCGTTTTCGTCTCTTTTGAAAGTATTAATAATTTCTTGTTTTCTTTCCTTTGTCATTATTTTTTCCTCCTATTTTTTATTTAATATGCCTTAAACTGAACCCAAAAGTCGGATCTTCTTTTAGTTAAGTATAAGGTAAATGCTTTTTTACAAGCATTTCTATTCTACTATATTTATTCAAATAATGCAAGAGTTTTTATAAAATCTTTTTTACTCTTCATTTATATTTGAAATAATATTTGTTTGGCTTTTATCTATTTTAGATTCTTTTTTATTTATATCTGCTTCTTTCTTTTCGTCTTGCTCTACTATTGTTTGTAGCTGATTTATTAATTGTTGTAGTTTTGACATGTCTTTTCCTATCATTTCCCAATCATTGCTTTTATTTGATTCTTCTAAGTTTTTATTTGCATTTATTATTTGTTTTATAAGTTCATCTTTGTCCTCAGCTTCTACTTCTATACTTATTGCTTCTTGTGATAATAGGTTTGTAATAGCCTCTTCTATATTGTTTCCTATTGCAACTTTATTTCCAGATGCAACTACAACCTTTTTTAGCTGTGGAACTTGTGATTTGTTATTTAGCATTATTTGATATATTGGTTCAACATATAATAGAGTATTATTTATTGGGACTATTATAATATTTTTTTGTATTTTTGTTCCCGTTACATTTAATGAATTCAATTCATTTAATATTTTTTCATCTTGTTCAACTAATGAGTCCAATTGGATTGTTCCAAGTATTGAACTTCCTGTTTTGAATTTATATAATGTTAATTTTTTATTATTTTGGCTATCGCATGTTGCAACTAAATATGAAGTTATGTTTTGCTTTTCTGCTATTGTGTATGGTAGTACTAAACCTAATTCAGTAGAATTATTGTTTGTTAGTTTAACCATTGTATAATATGGTTCTATGTCTGTTCCTGTTGCTGCACTAGTAGTTCTAGTAGTATTTTCTTTTGCCACATCCCATACATCATCTGCTCTATATAACACTTCTGGTTGAACATTATGATATCTTTCTAATATTTTTGCTTGTATATTGTAAAGATATTTTGGATATACCATGTGTTTTGAAATGTCTTGTGGTATTTTTTCTCCATCTTTAAATAGTGATGGATAAATGTTGCTATATGCTATTGCTATTGGATCAGATTTATCTGTTATATAAAATTCTGTTGTTCCATCGTAAGCATCTATTATTACTTTTACAGAATTTCTAATGTAATTTATTTTTTCTTTAAGTCCATCATATTCTATAACAGTTTCTTGTGAATATGGATAATTGTTTGATGTAGTATATGCATCTAATACCCATACAAGCTTTCCTTCATCTGTTATTACCATATATGGTTCTTCGTCATATTTTAAATATGGCATTATTGTTTTTGCTCTTTCAATAACATTTCTGGTTGTTATTATTTTGCTTTCTTTTGTTACACTTCCAGAGAAAGCTATTCCAAGATTTTTTTCTTTTATTCCTAATATAACTCTATCTAAAAATCCTAATTTTAATCCAGCTTTTCCTTCGTATGTATTTGTACTACTTGTTGTACTTGTTAATGGATAATCATATTCTTGTTTATTTTTTGCATTTGTTACTATTGGTTCATTTGTTTGCAATCCAAAATATATTCTAGGTTCTGTTATTTTTATTTTATTTTCTTTATCTTCAAATTCGCTTTGAACATATTTTAAATTTCCGTTTTCGTCTACAGAATTTGCATAAGAAATAATTGTTCCATATCCATGTGTATATTCATATGTTTTATTATTATATGTCCTTGTATCATTACTTACAATTTCTCTTGGGCTTACATATACTAGTTTTTCTTCTCCATCTACATTATATATTCCTGGTTTTGTTGTAGTATATGAATAATATCCTGAGTTTGTTTGATATTGTTCTAGATTTTCTAATACTGTATCTTCGTTTAATATATTTACATTACTAATAACTTTCTGGTTTTTATTTACTTCATCTTTTGTTATTGTTCCACTATTTTCTATTTCTATTTCGTCTACATTAATGCCATATGCATTTTTTGTGAATTCAATATTCTTTTCTATATATTTCTTTTCTTTATCTAATTCGTTATTGTTTACATAGATTAGATCAAATCCTAACATTACTACAAATAATACTACTAAGTATCCTGGTATTATACAAATCCATGCCATTATTTTTTTGAAATTCTCTTTTTTGAAATTTACTATTGCCATTATTGCCGCAAATAATATTATAAATGCAAAAATTCTATAACCCCATGTTTTTATTGTTGCTTCTATTAGTCCTGCGCCATAAAGGCTTGTTCCGTCAGATAATGTTAAAAATTTACTATTTACTATATCTTGAACTTTAACTAATGTAATTGCTGCAAGTCCTAATACTATTAATATTATGTTTGCTCCTAATTGCTTTATAAATGTATTCTTTCTTAATGTCGTTCTATCAATACCTTTTTCAAAATATTTATTAAACACTATTATATAATAAACAGCTATATATATTGAATATATAACTAAAAGTGCTATAAAGTAAATTATAATTGCCTCTATAAATGGTTTTTGGAACATATAATAACCAATGTCCATATTAAATATTGGATCATATATTCCAAACCATGCTGTATTAAATGCAAGCATTACTTTTTCTGTAATAAAATTAGATGAAATTAAACTTATTATTGCACTTAATATTAAGCTTATTGATTTGTTTGGAAGCTTTGGCATTTCTTTTTTTTCATCTTCAAAGAATTTTTTTAAGCCTCTTTTTATAAGTCTTGTAGTTATATATGTTGCTATATATAGCACTGCAAAGTTAACCAATACAACTCCTACTTTATATTTTATATTTTGTTTGAATATTTCTACATATTGTTCTCCAATTTCTAATGTTTGTAAGTATTCTCCTCTTGTTGCTACTACCACATAAATTGCTAATAGTATTAAAAACATTATTACTAATACTACTCTTTTTTTGTTTTTCATTTTTAACCTCCTATTTTTGCACAGTCATAATTTCTGTCCGCCTATATATATAATTTTATATTATTGCATTTACAAATTCCTCTGAATTAAATATTTCCATATCGTCTATTTGTTCTCCAACGCCTATAAATTTTACTGGTATTTTATTTTCTGCAACTATTCCTATTACGACTCCACCTTTTGCTGTTCCATCTAATTTTGTAAGTACTAATCCTGTTATATCCACTGTTTCTTTAAAAGCTTTTACTTGAGATATTGCATTTTGTCCTGTTGTTGCATCTAAAACTAATAAAATTTCTTTTTTTGCATCTGGCAATTCTTTGTCTATTACTTTTTTTATTTTTATTAGCTCGTCCATTAAGTATTTTTTATTGTGAAGTCTTCCTGCTGTATCACAAATCAAAACATCTGCATTATCTTTTTTTAATTCTTGTATCGCTTCAAACACAACAGAAGCAGGGTCTGTGCCTTCATCTTTCTTTACTATTTTAGAGCCACTTCTTTTTGCCCATATTTCCACCTGTTCTACTGCTGCAGCTCTAAATGTATCTGCTGCTGCTATAATTACACTTTTGCCTTCTTTTTTTATTCTATTTGCCATTTTCCCAATTGATGTGGTTTTTCCTACTCCATTTACTCCTACTACTAAAATAACAGTAGGTTTTTTAGATAAATCTAATCCATTTTCTTCTTCATCTAAAATCTTTTTCATTTCTTCTTTTAACGCATTTTTTACGTCTTCTTCGTTTTCTATTTTTTCCTTTTTTATTCTATCTCTTAATCTTCCTATTATTTCTACTGATGTATCCACACCAATGTCTGACATTATAAGTATTTCTTCTAGTTCTTCTAATAGTTCTTCATCTACTTTTCTAAAATTACTAAATACGTTATTTATTTTATCTCCAAATGAATTTCTTGTTTTTCCAAGACCATTTTTTAATTTATCGAAAAATCCCATAATTTAAAGTACCTCTTCTCCTTTGTTAATTTCATGCACAATAGTATATCATACTTTTACAATCTTTGCAAAATTTTAGCTTCAAAGTTTTTATATAGTATTTTTTCTATTTCTTCATTTGAATATCCATTTTTCTTTAAAAGCTCTTTTATTTCTTCTTTTACTCTTGATTGTTTAAATATATTCATTGTTTTGTATTTTTCCGGTTCTATTTTATAATACTCCATATTATCTGTTGAAATGCATATATTATTTACTCCTCCTAGCAATTTTTTTATATGATTTATATGTTCTATATACTTTTGTTTATAATTATTATTTTTTAAAGAACAAAACTGCTTTATTTCAACTACACCTATAATGCCACCCAAATTGGCTATTTCTTTTATTTGATTATCAGTTAAATTTCTTGGTACATTACATATTGTTTTACAATTTGAATGAGATGCAAAAACTATTGGATTTAAATTCTCTTTTTTTAATTTTTTACAATATTTTATTATGTCATAAAAAGTCTTTGTATTTGCGTGAGATACGTCTATTGCAACGTTTTTCTGTACAAGTTTTTTTATTAGTTCTTCCCCTAATTTTGTTAACCCTTGATTTTTATCTCCTCTTGCGCCTCCTCCAAATTTATTATTGTTATTCCATAGTATATTTACGCTTCTTACTCCTAATTTATATATTTTGTCTATATCTTCTATTTTATCTAAATAATCTAGTCCTTCTATTCCCATTATATATTTTGCTTCTTTTGGTATTAGATTATATTTTTCTATTAATTCTTTTACTAATTTCAAATTTTTAATTATATCTATTTCTTGTGGTTCTATGTTTAATTCTTCTTTCATTTCTTTTTGAGACATATAAAATAAGTTAAAAATTCCTCCTACAATATTTTGTTTATTGTATATTTTTTTGAAGTATTTCTTTAAATTTTCTGGATTTTCTTTATTAATATATATTTGTGTTAACAAATCATAATGTAAATCAAACATACAACCCTCCTTTTACTGTAAAATCTAGCTACCATATCCACTTAGAAAATTATTTATATTTATATTTTATTTTGTTTTAATTTTTTTGTTAACAAAAAACTATATAGTTTTTTCTATATAGTTTTAATAAATTATTATTCTATTATTTTGTGTTTTGTTCTTTATTTCTTCTGCTCTATATGAATGTATTCTATATTCACTCTTATCATCAAATTTTATTATTACCGCTTTTGTATACTCTTGCTTGTTATATTCTTCAATAATGAGGCTTGCTTTACATTCTTTTAAAGTTTCAAATGTAGTCATAAAACCTATACCAGTACCACCACTCATCTTATGTGTAGTTATTCTTTCTAATCCAAGGTTTAATAATGTTTCAATTTCGAATTCTATTCCTGTATCATAGAATTTTATTTGATAGTCTTTGTCTTTATCAAATGATACTTTAATTTTTCGTTCTTTATTTTCACTACTATTTATTGCAATAATAGCATCTTTTATGTGGTCTGTAAGCAATGTTTCGAGCCTAT
>CALYZR010000027.1 GCA_945610215.1 uncultured Clostridium sp.
TGTATTCTGCAATAGTTTTAAAACTTCTTTTCCTGTATTATAGTCCAATGCTCCTGTTGGTTCATCACATAAAAGTAGTTTTGGATTTTTTGCAATTGCTCTTGCTATTGCAACTCTTTGTTGTTCTCCTCCGGATAATTGTCCTGGAAAATTGTTCATTCTTTTTTCTAATCCTACATCTTTTAAAACCTGCTCTGGATCTAATGCATCTTTACATATTTGGCTTGCAAGTTCAACATTTTCTTTTGCAGTTAAATTTGGTATTAAATTGTAAAATTGAAATACAAATCCAATATCATTTCTTCTATATGTTGTAAGTCCTCTTTCATTGTATTTACTTATATCTTTTCCATCTACAATTATATTTCCACTAGTTACACTATCCATTCCTCCAATTAAATTTAAAACTGTAGTTTTGCCGAGCCCCGGCTTGGTCCTACAACTACAATAATTTCTCCTTTTTCGCCTGTAAATGAAACTCCGGTCTGCTGCTTTTACATTTCCATCATTATATAATTTTGTAACATCTTTTAATTCTATATAACTCATAATACACTCCTCGCAATATACATTTATATAATTATACTACACAATTATTAAATTAATATGAACTAAAATATTAATTATTTATAATAGCATTATAGCATTTTCATATAATAGAAAAGTCGAACTTCCCTATTATATAAAAATGGACGACCACTAATCGCCCATACATTTCTTTGTACGATTCTATCGCAGTCCCCTTTTGTTATTAAAAACAAAAGAAGTTCAGTCCCTAGAATCAATTTTTTTGTTTGGGCCTCATGTGGACATCGCCCCTTACAATTTATATAATATATGTTATTCTTTTAAGCTGCGAATATTGCTCCAACTGCTCCAAATATTCCAGCAGAAGCCAGCCCCATAATAATACCTGCTAAAATAACTCCAAGCATAACAGCTAATGTACTTGTTTTAAAATCCATATCAAGTATACTTGCAGCCAATGTTCCAGTCCAAGCACCTGTTCCTGGTAGTGGTATTCCAACAAAAATTAGTAATGCAAAAAACAACCCTGTTTTTCCTGCTTTTTCTTGAAGTTTCTTACCACCTTTTTCTCCTTTTTCTAAACACCATTTAAAAAATTTACCAATAATTTTTTTATCAGAGCCCCATACTAAAACTTTTCTTGCAAATAAATATATAAAAGGTACTGGCAACATATTCCCTAAAATACAAATTATATAAAGTGAAATAACTGGTATGGCTCCTCCCAATAAGGGACTTAGTCCAACTGGGATAGCACCTCTTAATTCAATTAAAGGTATCATTGAAATTAGAAAAACTACTAAATATTTCTTTAACATAAATAAAATTCTCCTTAAATTATTTTATTTTTTAACTTTTCTTTGCTATTCTATATTCAATAAAATCATTTACTAATATTTTTATTACTGCAATACATGGCACTGCTAAAAACATACCTAGCACTCCAAAGTATGCTCCAAATACAGTTACTGAAAATATTACTAATATTGGACTTAATTTTAATGCATTTCCTACTATTTTTGGATTTATTATGTTTGCATCTATTTGTTGAAGTATTACTACAACTATTACCATCCATATTGCTTTTGTAAATCCACCTGTAAATATTGTTATTATTGTTGCAATTACTACTGCTATAATTGCTCCAAAATAAGGAATAATATTAAATAATCCTATCATAAATCCTAATAATACCCAATATTTTACTCCTAATATCCACATTGCAATTGATACTATTATTCCCACTATTATTCCATCTAGTACCTGACTTGATATAAATTTAAAAAATATATCATTTGCTTTCATAAAGTATTTGTCTAATGCCATACATGTTTCTTTCTTAAATAATGCAGAATTTAATTTCCTTACAAATTCTAATATTTTTCCTCTTTCCAATAAAACATATACAGACATTATTATTGTTACAAAAGTATTAAATATTCCGTTTGCTACTCCTATAACGCCTTCTATGTAATCAGAAATATTCTCTAAACTTATTATTTTGGTAATGTCTATTGATTGTAAATCACTTATAATTTTTTGTATACTTTCTTTTTTTATAAAAGAATCTTCTGGCATATTATTTACATATTCTATTGCCTTCTGGTAATACCCTGGCAAATTACTTGCCAAATCCACTACGCTTTTCGAAATTGCAGGAATTATAATATTTATTACTATTACTAAAACTAATATTGCCATAATGTATACAGTGATTACTGATAATCCTCTTGCTTTCTTTTTTACAAATTTAGTATTTCTATACAATTTTTCTATTTGTCTACATGGGATATAAAACAAATATGCTACCAGTATTCCCATTAAAAATGGCATTAATATTGATAATAATTTTCCAATCCATGTAGATATACCTGTAAAGTTATCTAGCACTTTATATACAAGTATTACTGCTACTGCAAAAGTGAACCAATATATCCACTTTGTCCAATTTTTAACTTCTTTCATAGTTTTATTTTCCTTTCTTTGTATAGTGACACAGCTTATCTCCGAAGCCCATCTTTGCCTGATGAGCTATGTTCCTATTGTAAATTACTGATGTCAGTATTTTAGATACTGCTAATTTATTTCAAGTCCCACAGGGCAATGGTCACTTCCCATTATTTCTGAATATATATATGCATCTTTTATATTTTTACTTATTCTATCAGATACTAAAAAATAGTCAATACGCCATCCTGCGTTATTTGCTCTTGCATTAAACATATATGACCACCAAGTATAACACCCCTCTTTATCTGGATATATTTTTCTAAATGTATCTGTAAATCCGGATTTTAATAAATTATCTATTTTACCTCTTTCTTCGTCTGTAAAACCTGCATTTTTTCTGTTTGATTTTGGATTTTTTAAATCAATTTCATTATGTGCTACATTCAAATCGCCACATATTATTACCGGTTTTATCCTATCCAAACTAATTAGGTATTTTTTAAATTCATCCTCCCAGACCATTCTATATTCTAATCTTGTAAGTTCTCTCCCTGAATTTGGAGTATAACAATTTACCATATAAAATTTATCAAATTCTAATGTTATTACTCTTCCTTCTTTATCATGCTCTTCTATTCCTATACCATATATCACTTTTTGGGGCTCTTTTTTCGTAAAAATTGCTGTTCCTGAATAACCTTTTCTTTCTGCATAATTGTAATATTCAAAATATCCTTTTAAATCTAATTTTATTTGCCCTTCTTGCATTTTTGTTTCTTGAATACAAAATATGTCTGCATCTAATTCTTTAAAAACTTGTTCAAATCCTTTTTTATATATTGCTCTTAGTCCATTTACATTCCAAGATACTAATTTCATGATTGTCTCCTTTATAAATTGTAATTTGTGTGAGGGGGAATCCTAGGGACTGTCCTGAATTCACCCGAATGGACACAAATTACAATTTAACTTTCTTTATATATTTTCAATTTTACTAATAAACTATATATTTTTGTTCCAAAAGGTATCATGTATATTTCTTCTTTTTTAAGCATTTTCATTGCAATCACTAATGTTAAATATATTAGAGTTCCTGCACAAATAGATAAAATAGTCGCTATTGCATTACCTAATGCACTTACCATTAATTTGTATACTACATATACTAATACTCCCATAACTGCTGATGCAAAAAATGGTTTTAATATGTGATCTTTAAAATTCGTATTTAACTTTATTTCTTTGTTTAAATAGTACATACATATTATAAATAATATAACTTGACATGCTATTGAACTAATAACAGCTCCTAATATATTTATTTCTGGATTGCTTATTAATATAATATTTAATACTAGTTTTACAATTCCTCCAATTGCTAGCGCTATTGCTGGAATATGTACTTTTCCAAATCCATACAATCCACCTTCTACAACATAATTTAGTGATACAAATATCATTGTTATTGTGCTTAATATTAATATATTAGCACCATTTGATGCTGCTGGATAAATTAATTTTAAAATTGGCTCAGCAAGTGCAACTAAACCTGCTGCACATGGCATAATTATTAATATTGATGCAAAAAATGAAAATGATAATCTCTTATTTACTGTTTCATAATCTTTAACAGATATTGCTGATGATATTGCAGGTACTAATGCTGTGCAAAAAGCTCCTGTTATTGCAAGTGGTAAATGTATAATTGTTACAACTTTTGATAATATACCTGATAATTCCATTGCTTTTGCTTCTAATGCTGCTTTTCCACCTTCTAATATTCCGAGCAAAAGCTGTTTGTATACATCTACTTATTGTAACTGTATCTATCATATTATTGATAACTGATATTAATGAACCTATTGTCATTGGTATTGATATTGCAAATATTGTTTTTATAAGCTTTCCTGTAGTTTTATCTTCTTGTTCTACTGTTTGAGCTTTACACTCTGCCATGATTCCTTTTTTTCTTTTTTTATAAAAAATAAATAAATATGTAAAAGAAATTATAATAGAAAGTGTTGTAGATAAATTGCCTCCAGCAGCCATAATTGCTGGATCTTTACCTACTAATGCATATACAAATGTAATTGTTAAAACGCAATTGAAAAATTGCTCTAATGTTTGAGAAACACTTGTTGATTTCATACTTCCGAAGTCCTGCAAAATATCCCCTTAAAACAGCAGAAGACGCAACAAACATAATTGCCGGAGCCAAAACCATTAAAACGTATTTTACATCTGGCACATTTAATATTCTTTTTGCTATTATGTCTGCTCCAAAAAATAATACTAATGAGAAAAATAGTCCTATTAGTGTAAATATTTTTAAGGAAGTTTTAAAAATCCTATATGCGCCTTTATGATCTCCTCTTGCCACTCTTTCTGAAACTAATTTAGAGATTACTGTTGGTATTCCAACTGATGATAAAGTAAGTAATAGAGAATATACTGTATATCCTGTATCATAATATCCATTTCCAATATCACCAAAGCCATCTATATTAATTATTACTAATCTATATACAAAACCCAATATTTTTATAAGAATTTGTGCAATCATAAGCATTGCAACATTTTTCATAAAAGATGAATTATTCTCTTTTTTTATCTTTTCTCGTGCTTCCATTTGTACCCTCTTTCAATTATTAGTATTATACTTATATCATATATATTTTTTTTTTACAAGAACAAAGCGACTTAAAGTCGCTCTTTGTTTTTATTATTAAAAAATAGAGGATGTTGAAATACATCCCCCTACTTTTTATTAATTTTTATTTTATAACCTCTACATCTAAATATCTTACTCCCCATGCTATTGCCTCTGCGTGAGAGTTCATATAAATATCTATTCTGTTACCTTGTATTGCTCCACCTCTGTCTTCTACAACATAAGTTTGACCATTTATTATCATTTGTGTTCCAAATGCAAATGTACTTGGTGCTGCAACTGTATGATTCGCTGTTGCTTTTGCTCCAGATGCTGTAACACCATTTGTTTTTCCACAACATTTTGCACATGAGCAAT
Source organism: uncultured Clostridium sp. (assembly GCA_945610215.1). Taxonomy (GTDB): domain Bacteria; phylum Bacillota; class Clostridia; order TANB77; family CAG-508; genus CAG-452. Next base: position 5,507 of record CALYZR010000027.1, read on the forward strand.
ATGCTGTAACTTTATATCTTCCACTTGATGCAGTTGTTATCGCGCTTCCTCTTGATATACTTCTTGATGTAACTGTCTGTATTTGTACTATTTTATTTACTGGTTCTTTTATTACTTTAGAAGAAAGTTCTATTCTTTCTATTTCTACTTCTCCCTTATATCTAACTTTATATGTTACTTCTTTTATACCATTTTTACCAGCTTGTATAACCTTATTTACTGTACTACTTCCATTTGAAACATCTTTTGTAATTGTTTCGAATGGTATTTCTTCTTTAACAGTTATTATTTCTTCTGTGATATCTGTATAATTTTGTGCTCTTTCTTCTATATTTGTGTTTAAGCTTTCGTTGTTTATTTCTGCAATTTGCTCTGGCTCTTGTCCAGCTAAAGAAATTACTATTGCGTTTGCTGATGTAATTTCTTCTTCTAATGCAGGTGTTACTGTCTCATCTGATGAAAGCATTATATGGTTTTCTTCTAATATTTCTGATACTTTTGTTTTTGATGTTAAAACTGTAATTTCATGATTATTTGAAAATTTTATTTTAACACTATTTACTTTTACATTTCCCGCTAATACCGATATCCCTAAGATTAATATAAATAATATACTTAGTGCAATAATCTTTTTGTACGATATGAGCGAATGTTTTTGTTTATTCATGAGAATATTTAATCCCTCCTTCAAGCGACCTTTTTTATTATACTATTTTTTGAATGATTTGTCAAATCTGGAAACTTTTTAATATATTTTTATACTATAATTATATGCTGCTTGTACAAAAATATGCATACGGGAGCAAGGTTTCTAGATTTTTTTATTTTTCTTTTTGGATGGGCTAGATCTAGGCAAATTGGAATTTATTTAATTAATTATTGATATGACATTTTTACTGTGCTATAATGAATTCGTAAATTTATTTTAATAGGAGGTCTTTATTATGTGGATTGCATTAGCTATTATTGCAGTATTGGTAATTCTTGTAATTTCTATGTACAATAATTTAGTTAGGTTAAGACAAAAAGTTAAAAATTCTTGGAGTCAAATTGATGTTCAATTACAAAGAAGATTTGATTTAATTCCAAATTTAGTAGAAACAGTAAAAGGTTATATGTCTCATGAAAATGATGTATTAACAAAAGTTGCAGAGCTTAGAACTTCTTGGGCAAATGCAGGTTCTGTTCATGAAAAAGCTGAACTTGATAATCAATTGTCAGGAGCTTTAAAAACTATTATGGCAGTTTCTGAAAGTTATCCAGAATTAAAAGCTAATCAAAACTTTTCTGAATTACAACAAGAACTACAAAATACAGAAAATAAAATTTCTTTTTCAAGACAGTTTTATAATGATAGTGTAACAATGTATAACACTAAATTAGAAGTTTTCCCTTCTAATTTAATTGCTTCTATGTTTGGTTTTAAAGCAGAAGAGTTCTTTAAAGTAGAAAGCGAAGAAGCTAGAAAAAATGTTAAAGTTGATTTTAATAAATAAAAATATTAAAAACAAAGTGACGTAATCGCCCTTTGTTCTCGCCGATTTGAGTTTCCTAATAACATGAGGAAATCTCAAAGGCAATGGTAATTATAAAATAAAATCCAGTTTTTAACTGGATTTTATTTTATTTCAAATATTCTTTTTGCATTTTCGTACGTTATTTTTGCAACTTCTTCTGTGTCTATTTGCTTTACATCTGCAATTTTCTTGGCAATATATTTTACATTTCTAGAATCGTTTCTTTTCCCTCTTAATGGTTCTGGGCTAAGATATGGAGAATCAGTTTCTATTAGCATTTTATCTAATGGCACCATATTTATTATTTCGCTTGCATTTTTACTGTTTTTAAATGTTACTGGGCCTGCAAATGATATATAAAACCCTAATTTTAACCCCTCTCTAACTAAATCCACATTAAATGGGCAACAGTGAAATACTCCTTTTTTATTGCAATTGTTATTTTTTAATATTTCTAATGTGTCATAT
>CALYZR010000028.1 GCA_945610215.1 uncultured Clostridium sp.
AGAATCTTGTAACCTTCTTCTCTCATATATACTTTGAAGTGAGTAATTCTGTTTTGGAAACTTTTCGGAATATTGATGATTTTAACACCATCTTTCATATCTAGGATTGACCATCCAGAATAGTTTCTCCAATACTCCTGCACTGGATCTTCCTTTTTCCGGTGCATTTCTCCAAAGAAAATATTTTCTCTGCTGTTTCCCATAGTTGGTAATTCCCTCCTATTTTTTTATTTTACCTACTAATATCAAAAACGCTACACTTTTATTATACTATTTTTTTATTATGCCGTCAAATAAATATAACTGTTACTATATTTACTGCAAATTATTCGAAAGTTATAGTAACATATAAATATCTTGTTACACCATCTACATTATATGAAACTTTATATTTAATAGTACCTGTTGAAAGTGATGAATTCTCTTTTAAAGTAACTATAATTGTAAAAGTTCCTGTTCCATTAGTCGCAATAGTTTCCGTTTGCGATGTTGTAATACTATAACCTGTTGTGTTCTCTAATAATTCTGTTCTTCCGTTTGTTATTGTCACAGGATAATTATTGGTAAAAGATAGGCTGAACTTTACATTTCTACCACTTACATTCCAAGTTCTAATCTCATAATTACCTACAGCTTCTATTTTTTCGTCTCCATTATTTACAGATGTCCCTTTTACTCTTTTAACGAATTTTATACTAGAAGTTGGATCTTCGACTACAAAATATTTTCCATCTGTTTGATTTACTGTTATTGTATCTAATTTTGGTTCTTTATATTTTGTATTTGCTGTTCCATTTATATGAAGAGTATCTGACCATAAGCTATAACCTACACTTATAAAGATTAGTATTGCAATAACTACAATACCAATCAATAATACACTATTTTTTTTATGTTTTCTTTTGTATTTTGCCATATCTATAAATTTCTCCTATTTTACCTTCAATATAAATTTATATATTACGTTATTTGTTATAACAAAGAATTCCGCTTCTTCTTTTTGATTAGAATTCCAGTATAAAATTGGCTTATACAATTCTTCTGATAATTTTATTAATTCTCCAAAATCTTTTACTTCAATAATTTCTTTTCCATTTAAGTCTATATTTCTGCTTAATTTTACAATTTTGTCCTCACAAGATTTTAATATTCTATTTAATTCAAGTTTATAATTGTTTCTAACTGTATTTAGATTTGTTGTATTTACTGAGATGTACCTTAACCATACTAATGCAACAATTATTAATATTGTATCTACAGCTATAACAATTGTATTATTTTTGCTGTTTGTTGTTGTTTTATATAAGGTGTCCCCTGTTTCGTCTGTTAATTTTCCTGTAATTTGCGTTGTTTGTTCTCCCAATTCTATGTTTATATCTGATACATAATTGTCTTTTATATCTGTATTGTTTATTTTTCCATCTATATTAACTCTCAATTGGACATTAAGGTTAGCTGTAATTGCCATTCCTAATGTCTGCTCGAAATTATAAATTTCATCGTTATATTTATTTACATCTATCGGAATATTTTCTTTTATGTTTATTGTATTATTTGACTTTTTATTTTCTGTTTTCTCTAACAAAACATATTCCTTTTCCCATACTTTTTGTGGTGTTCCATTTTTTGAATAAGCACCATTTAATACTCCTACTATTGAGTACGAATATGTTAATTCTGTATATTTCGAAGCATCATATGAGAAATCAAAATTCATATTTATTTTATCTATCAATTCTGTTACATATGTTTTATCCATTGGTAATGTTTTTTCATCTATAAATTCATTATTTTTCAAATCGACATTATATGTTGTATTTAATTTGTTTGTATATGTTAAAATCATTTCTTTTTTATCATATGTATCTTTTTTAACTATTTTATTAAAAATGGTAGCAGAACAGAAAGCTATTACACTAATAGCTAAAACTATATAAAAAGTTCTTATTGATTTTCTAAGTTTCTGCTTCCTTTTTCTCATTAGTAATTGCCTTCTCTCCTTCTTATAAACCTAATTCGTTTTGTGTTCTTACACCTGATATCCAAATTGCAGGATATCCTAAATATTTAATTTTAAATAAGCATTTTCCTATGAGTTGATCTTCTGTTACTAGATTTTTATCTCTATTGCTATTATTGTCTCCTTTTGTTGCAAAATAGAATTTTCCATTTTCCTGTTTTATTTCTACAATTCTATGCACAACTGTAAAATCTGGCATTTTGTATTCTATTATGTCCCCGACTTTTACATCGTTTGGACCACATTTTTTTATTATTGCTATATCTCCTATATTTATTTGAGGAGACATACTACCTGTTGCTATTGCTATTGGTTTTATTGGAAAAATTCCTAACGCAAACCATATAGCAAGTATTACTATAATTACTAAAACTATAACTGATTTTGGTTCAGAATCGCTTGCGCCTTCTTTTGATTTAAAATAGTCTTTTTTTCTTTTTATATATCTTATATATAGTAACAATATTATTGGTGTTGCTATATCTATTATTGCTATCATAAACCAAGTCATATTGGGCAATATTGGTGATAGCCACAAAACTAAATATATAAGCAAGTCATAACATACTGCAGCTATATAATTCTTGCAATATGCTAAATATGTAAATAATATATTTTTAGATAATGCTGGTAGAAGAACTGATGCTACTTGTTTAAAAATGTAATAAATGTTCATATCAGTTATATTCAATGTTTTCACTTCTAAAAATGTCATTATAATTATTAAGGCTATTCCAACTTTTTTCTTTTGTTTTTCATATGTGTTGTTTATTATTAAATATCTTACATATTCTCTTGTTAAAATTACAGACCCCGTTACCCAAAAGTTAATAATTAAACCTTTTAATGTGGTAGAATTTGGGTTTTTACCAAATGACACAAATAAACCTGAAATCAAATATACAATTATATACCCTAATACTGCTATTAAAGTATAATCTATAATTTCTTTTTTTAATTTTGCTGTTGCATATGTCTTTTTTATGTACAATTTTAAAGACACACATAGTAAAATCCAAAATAATGGATTTATTATTATAGAATATATGCTTCCCATTTTTATAAAAAATATTTGAGATAAAGCATAATATAAAATTAAAATTCCAAATATTAAAATTGTTTCTATTTTTGTTTGTTTCATTTGGTCATCCTTCATACTAATTGGTTTTAACACACTCTAAGGGTAATTTTAGTTTTGATAAATCACCCTTAGATTATATGTTACTATGCATTATTTGCATCTGAATGTGCTGGTGTTCCTGTAAATTCTGTTGTTTCTTGTACGTAGTCTAATTTAGCAGTAAAATTTAATGATTTTTCTGTGGTCAACTCTGATGTTGTAGCCCATTTTACAGAGAAAGTAATTGTACATGTTCCACCTGGTTGCACTACTTCGTTTTCTACTAATCCGTCTGGAAATGTAACTTTTATATCAGTATCATCAATTCCTGTAAATGTTAATCCATTTAATTTTGCTGGAACTGTACCTGCATTTTTTGCAACTACTGTTACATTTGTTCCTGCACCTGGATAAGCTAAATCTTTTACAACTACAGTAACTGTGTTTTTGTCAGTTGATATTACTGCAGATGATCCTGCTGTATCAATACCTTTAGCAGTGGCTGTATCAATTGTTGCCGATGTAAATTCCATATTAAATGTACCTTTTGCATTTGCTGTACCTGTAATGTTTAATGTATCACTAAATGCAGCATATCCTACTGCCAACGCTAGTAATAACACCACCAATACTACGATTACATAATTTCTTTTTTTGCTTTTCATCTTTTGAAACCCTCCTTATTTTTTATTGATACTGTGATTATAGCACTTTTTTATTACAGGTGCGTTACAGAAAGAAGTCTTTTTTTGTTTTTTTGTAATATTTTTTTTATTTTTTTGTCACATACTTTTTTATTCACTTATGTTATAATATATTTAGTTATATATTTGGTTAATAGGGGGAATATAATTGGAAACAATCACAAAAGATGGAATTTTAAATTCAAATGAATTATACTTATTGCAAAATTTTGAAGCTAATTTAGTAGCTCTTAATTTAAAAATAGCAGAACAAGAGAATAAAAAAAATGAAGTAACATGCCTTTTCGATACTTTATCAAAAACAGATTCTGTTTCTAAGATAAATTCTAAAAAGGATTATTCTAAAAAGGATTATTCTAAAGAAATAGATAAAATCTCAGAAAAATTTGCGGGCAATATAGAAAAGTTAGATTCTTTAAAATCTTTATTAATTGATATTAATAGTGATTTTGCCTCACTATCAAAAAAAGATTTTTCTTCTGATGAAAATGTAAAAATATTAAAAGAAAAAATAAACAATTATTTTTCTACATATGAAGAAATAAAAAAGGATATTTCACTAGCAGACATAGAAGTTGATACTTTTGTTAAGGAAATTAATTACTCAGACAGTTCAAAATTAGAAGAAATTTCAGAAGAAATTTCTGAAGTAAATATTCAGAATAACAATACATTAATAATATCAGAAAAAGATAACAAAGTATTTCTTCCATATACAGTTTCTGAGATTCAATCTTATATGGAAAAATATCCAAAAGAATATAAATCTTTAGAATATGTAATAAATAAGGAATTTATTTTGCCTTTAGATTATTATACAAAGCATCCTAGTTTAGCAAGGTTTAGGGAAGCTTATTCTTTAATAAGAGATAGAGAAGCAAAATCAGTTTTTGATGCTTTAAAATATGCTCTTAATGTTATGTTTAAATATGACTTAAACCCAGCCATTATTTCTGCTTGCAAAACAGAAGAAGCTCTTAATTTTTATATTGAATGTTTAGAGAATAAAGATTTATCTAAATTTAATTTGTTCAAAATAGAATTTAAGTTAAACCCATTAAAAGCAGCAAAATTTGAAAATGAATTTTAATTCTTCAATAAAATGGAGCAGACCCATTTTATTGAAGAACAAAGCGACGTAGTCGCCCTTTGTTCTCGCCGATTTGAGTTTGCGAATAAAATGAGCAAATCTCAAAGGCAATAGCGATTATAGCATTTTATATAATAGGAATTTCGGAGAAATTTCCTATTATATAAAAAAAGTTATGCATATGCTTGCATAACTTCATATATAATATTCTTCATATTAATTAACTAATATTATGTCATCATTATTTTTGGCTTTTCTTTTTAATTTTGCCTTTTTACTTTCATATATTAAATAAAAAGGTATAGTTGCTTGGCCTAATATCATAACAATAGGAAATAGTTTTCCAGATAAATTATAAACAAGTTCTACAGGAGTGTTAGGGTAATTCTTGCTTACAAACATTAAGTTGCTATCAAAATACAAATTAAAAATAAAAGCTATTATTCCCATCACTATTATAAACATTGAATAATATAGTATATCTCTTTTTTCTAGTTCTACATATTTTGCAATATTAACCAACAATCCAAGATAAACCATTGCTCCATGAAATATAAAACTTTGTATGCTTATATAGTGAAATGCTGGATATATTGTTAGTGAAGTATTTGGGCACAATAAGAAGCAAACTCCTCCAATTATTCCACCTGTAGCAATAAAAATATCTCCGACTTTTTTTATCTTTCCTTTACCATATGCGCTGAATAATCCTGCATATAATATAAGACTGCAAAAATATAATGGTATATATGTACCAGGATTTGAAATGTTTCCAATTAATAAGTTAAACATTATTTTTATTATTTCTAATATCCAAAGGCCTATTGATACATTTTTTATTATTTCCTTTACTTCAGCTTTATTTTTATTTTTAGTATAATGTAAAGCAATACATACGCAAAAAGTTGTAATAAGTAATAGAATCAAATGTTCTATACCGAGTATTCCAGAAGGTTCATATTCTCCAGGTTTTGCAAAAAACATACTACATCACTTCCTATTTTTACTATTTAACTATTTCTACTTCAAATTAAATTCCTTCTACAAATTGTTATTTATCGTAATAATATCATAAATGTAAGTATTTATCAATAATTTAATTTATTAGCTTAAAAACATGTAGAAAATTTTTTTTGATAAATTTAAGTTTATAGCATTTAAAAATCTTAATAATAGTGATATTATAGTATTAGTTAACAAGGAGGAAAATATATGATAAATAGAGAAATGAATCCGGATTTTCTAAATTCTTTTTTGGATTATAATGTTACTATACTTAATAAATCTCCTAATAGCATAAAAGAATACAATTATGATCTTATAAATTTCTTAAAATATTTGAAAATACATTTTAAATTAACTGAAGAGAAAGATTGGACTAAAATAACTATAAATGATATAAGTATTGAAACTATAAAAAAGATAAAATTAGAAGATATTCATAGTTATATATCATATATGGCAACGGAGCTTAAAAGTACTCCTGCAACACGTGCAAGAAAAATTTCAACTATTAGAATATTTTTCAACTATCTTTGTAACAAGGCTAAATTAATAGAAAATAATCCCGCACAGAATTTAGAAACTCCAAAGCTTGGTAAAAGAATTCCTAAATACTTAACATTAGATGAAAGTAAAAGGTTGTTAGAAGTAACTAATGATAATGAGGCTAGAAATAATGAACGAGATTATGCAATTATAACTTTATTCTTAAATTGTGGAATGCGTTTATCTGAATTGGTTAATATAAATATACCTGACATAAATTTTAGTGATTGCAAATTGAATGTTGTTGGTAAAGGAAATCAAGAACGCACTATTTACCTTAATAATGCATGTATGAATGCAATCAACGGGTATTTAATAGCCAGGCCAAAAGAAGGTATAAAGTATAATTCCAAAGATGCTTTATTTTTAAGTGAAAGACGTGAAAGAATTAGTAATAGAACTGTTCAATCAATAGTAAAAAAAGAATTATTAAAAGCTGGTCTAGATATTAATAAATATTCTACACATAAATTAAGACATACAGCTGCGACATTAATGTATCAATATGGTAATGTTGATATTCGTGCATTACAAGAACTTTTAGGACATGAAAGTATTTCCACAACAGAAATATATACACATGTAGATAATAGTCAAGTGAGAAACGCAGTAGAAAATAATCCTCTTGCAAATTTCAAGGAGTAAAGTTATAAAAGCTTTACTCCTTTCCTACATCCCCTATATCACAGGAATTATTAATTCCTGACCTATTTTCAAATTTGATTTTTCTATATTATTTATTTGGGCTATATCATTAACAATATATCTTATATCTTTTCCTTTATAATAATCATTACATTCTTGATTATTTTTTGCAATATTCCAAAGAGTATCACCTTTAGATACATGTATTGTTTTATATTGTTTTTCTCCTTTTGAATATGCAGATTTTGAAATTATTAATGATAAACCTACAATTATTAATAAAACTATTGTCATGCTTCTTATAAATTTTTTAAT